>CAOSZT010000173.1 GCA_948528155.1 uncultured Clostridia bacterium
TTTTAAGTAATATTTTTCAAAAACTACACTTTTTTGGAGAAAAATAAATTTTATTTCTGCAAAATTTCTTGTATATTAATATCTTCAAACTTATAATGTATATGGATAAATCCTTTACCTAATTCTATTTTTTTTATTAATTCTCTTACCGCTTCTAATGTTAAGTCTTCACTTTTTAAATTTTTAATAATTGTTTTTATTTTTGTAATCTTTTCTATATTACAATTTTTATTTTGAAATGCTGTAATTTGCAAATTTGTTTTTTCTTTTTCCTGAGTAGCCTTTTTTCGTTCTTCTACTAACTGTGAATATTGTTTTTTGTATTCTTGTTCATTTATTATTCCATCTAATTTATCATTATATAATTTTGATATTTTCAAAGTTATTTTTCTTACATCTTTGTCCTGTTCTTTACTTTTTGTATTTAATTCTTGTAATTTTAAAAAATTATAGTTTTTCAATACTTTAGTTTTAATATGATTATCTTTTAAATATTTTTCAAATGTTTCCTTAATATTATTTATAATAAGTGGCTCTATTTCTTCATAAAAATAATTTTCTGAAAAATCACACAATTCATTGCTATTTCTGTTATTAGTACAATGAAGATTTATTTTTCCTCTTGAGTTTCTTTTTTGTACCTTTTTGCCACAATAGTAACAATAAATGTAATCACCAAATTTTGTTTCTATTTTTTTAGATGTTTTTGTTATTGTTTCAAATGTTTTGCTTTTTTTGTGTGCTTTTTCATACATTTCTCTTGTTATTATTGGCTCATGTGTATTTTGTACAACAATAAAATCATTTCTTTTTACATTTATTCTTTTTTTTGTTTTATAACTAATATTTTGTGTTTTTCCTCTTATACAATCTCCTAAATAAACTTTATTACATAATATTTTTCCTACTGATATTCTTGTCCAAATTTGAGATATGTTTTTTGATAATCCTTTTATTTTTAGATATTGTGATGGTGTTTTTGTTTTTTCTCTGTTTAGATATTCTGCTATTTCTTTTTGAGTTAATCCTTTTATTTTTAGTTCGAAAATTTTTTTTACTATGTTTGCTGTTTCTTTATCTATAATGAGTTTCCCTTGCTCTTCTAGGTCTTTTTTATATCCATAAGGAGGTGTGTTACAAGCATAAAATCCTTCTTGCATCTTTTTTCTTTTGGAGTTTTTAATGTTTTTTGATGTTTCTTTGCAAAACATTTCATTAAAAACTCCTTTTATTGGTACAAAATCATTAGATATTTTATCTTCAAAGTTATCTACTTTGTCTAATATAGCTATATATCTTATATTTTGATTTAGGAATTTTTTTTCTATGTATTCTCCTGAATCTATATAATTTCTTCCGAAATCTAGCTAGATTTTTTGTGATTACTAAGTCTATTTTTTTGTCTTGTATGTCTTTCATCATTTTTTGAAATCCAGGTCGTTTAAAATTAGCCCCTGTGTATCCATCATCTGTATATTCGTAGCAATGTTTGAAATTAAAATTTTCATTTATGAAATCATATATAATTTTTCTTTGATTTGTAATACTTTCACTTTCTTCTTTATCTCCATCATCTTTACTTAGTCTCATATATAATGCTATGTTATTTATTGATTGCTTGTTGTTGTACATTAAAATATCCTCCTATGCTGTTTAGTTCATAGAAATTGAAATGTATTAGAATGTTTTTGTCTTTGTCTATTTCTATTTTATTGATAATTTGTTGTAAAGTATCTTTTGAAAATTCTTTATTTTTGACAATTTTTTCTAATATTTTTTTCATTTTTTCTTTTATTTTATTATTGTCAAATTCTTTTTCAAAACATTGTAATTTTTCTTCATTTTCTAATTTTAGTTTTTCTAATCTATGTCTTTCATTTAATAGTCCTTCAGAAAATAATGAATAGTCTTGTGTTTCTATAAGTCCATCTAGTTTGTCTGTATAAAGTGTATTTAGTTTTTTATTTACATTTTGTAGTTCTTTTGTAATGTTATCTAATTTTTCTATAATTTTCCCTTTGTTGCTTTGTGTTTCTATTAATTTTTCTAGTGCTTTGTTATTGTCAAATACTTTTGAGTTTAAATATTCTTTAAGTGTTTCGGCAATTTTTTCTAGAATTAATGGCTCTAATTTGTTATAATTTATATATTGTTTATAACATTTTTTGTTAGCTACTGTCCTTTGTGCTGTTGGACACATTATATATCTTCTTATTGTTATTTTGTCTTTATATTTGTCTTTTTTTGTTATTACTCCTAGTCTGTTATTACAGTGTGAACAATATAATAGTGATTTTAAAAGTGCATCTTGTTCCCTTATTTTTTCTCCTTTATGATTTTCAAATATTTTTTGGACATTATTCCATATTTCTTTTTCTATTATTGCCTCATGATGATTTTTTATGATTGTATGCTCATTTTCAGGTAAATTAATCATTTTCTTACTTTTATAGCTTATTTTTTTTGTTTTATTTTGTACTACTGTTCCTATATATATGGGATTAGTTAGTATTCTTTTTATTCCTGTATGTGTCCATTTGTTTGTTGTTTCAGTTATATTGTTTACTACTGTTGTCATTTTCATTTGTAATCCTGGTGTAATAATTTTTTCTTCTGTTAATTGTTTAGCTATTTGATATGTCCCTTTTCCTTTTAAAAATTCTTTGTATATTCTTTGTACAATTTCTGCTTGTACTTCATCTATTATTAATTTTCCTGATTTATCAATTTTTTTGTAGCCAAATGGTGCATAAGATGTATAGTAAAATCCTTCTTTCTTTTTTCTGTTTTTGGTCTTTTTTATATTTCTTGATGTTTCTTTTGCATAGTAGTCGTTCATTATATTTTTAAATGCTGCTGTATCACAGTTTCTGTCTAAAAACGTGTCTACATCATCTAATACTGCTATATATCTAATTTGATGCTCTGGAAAGTAAGTTTCTATATATCTTCCTGTTTCTATATAATCTCTTCCAAGTCTTGCTAAGTTTTTTGTTATTACCATATTTACTTTTTTTGTTTCTATATCTCTTAATAGTCTTTTAAATCCTGGTCTGTTAAAATTAGTTCCTGTATAGCCATCATCTATATATTCATCATAAAGTACATATCCATTTTCTTTTATATAGGTTTTTAGTATTTTTCTTTGGTTTGTTATACTCTCGCTTTCTTCTTTATCTCCATCATCTTTGCTTAATCTCATATATATTGCGACATTATAACTTGTTTCTATATTATCTACATACATTTATCCTCCTTATTTTTTTCATTAATTTTTTGTAATAAAATTTTTTCTGCTACTTCTTGAAAACTTTTTCCGTTTTTATCATAAGTAACATATATCTTAAATTCCTGATTTTTTTCTTCTTTTTTTGATTTTGTTTCCAAATTTATTCACCTCAATTAAATGTATGTTGGACTAGTAAAATTTATTAACAAATTAAAAGAAGCCTAACTTTTTAGTTAAACTTCTATACTTTTTATTCTAAAATCAAATTGTAATTTTGCAGTTACTTTTGATATTTTTCTGGCATTAATTTTATATCTCGAATCATATCTCCATTAATCATTCTGTTTCCATTTTTTTCTTCAACTTTTATCCAGTTATCTTCTATCATAACTATTTTACCTGTTACTCCAAAAGATTCATTAAATAAACTAATAGCACAAACTTTATTCATAAATTCTTTTATCATTTCTTGTGGCATTTTTCTTTTCCTACCTTTCTTTTTTCTTTTCATTATTCCTAAATATAATTTATTTCTTCTTGGTATTATTATACAACAAAAGATTATAATAAACCAAAACCACCAATAATTTATTTTTACCACCTCCACAATTATCTGCTCTATAATTTGTAAGTTGTCGCTTACTTTTACATTACACTTTCATTTTTTGCTTTTATAATAATCAATCATAAATAATATAATTGAAATTATAAGCAATATGAATATAGTTAGAATATCCCATATATCAATAATAGGTTCTAAAATCATCTTTGATAAAGTTATATTTACTATTAAACATACTGGTATTCCTAATAATAAAGAAATACTGGCTACAATATATTTTCTCTGTTTGGATTTTTGAGAAATTCCTACTATGCTCCATAAATATATCAATCCAATTACTGACATTATCGCTCCAATAGATAGAATTTCTGTATTTTTTATTAGTACACTTAATATATAAAGAAATGGTATAATAAAAATAGTTAGTGATAATAATGTTGCAATAACTATTTTTTTCTTGCACATCATTGATGGCAAGAAAATTAGCCAAGCAAAAGTAATAGTACTAATTGGAATCAATGACCAAGTTAATGTTTTTGAAATTGCTAAATCACATATTACACATACTATTACTACTATTAAGCAAATTATTGTGAATATACTAAAATATAATTTATTTTTCATTTTGATATTTCCTCCATATATTGTAATTTCTACTATTTCTGCTGTAATATTATCATAGTTTTACATTTTTTACAATAAAATCTAAAAATAAAAGTATATTAATTTAACTATGGTTTTCATAATATTAATTA
>CAOSZT010000174.1 GCA_948528155.1 uncultured Clostridia bacterium
AAATAGGTTAAATATAGTATTTGCACATTTATCATATAAAGGTATTAATTCTATTTGGGAAGAAGGAACAACAGGAGATAGCTTAGTAGAGAAATATATGAAAGATATTAGCGATTGCAAAAAACACAATATTTCAATGGTTGTAATGCATTTAACAAGTGGAAAAGATGCTCCTATGTATAATGAAATAGGACTAAATAGACTACATAAGATAATAAATCATGCTAAAGAACAAAATGTAAAAGTGGCTTTTGAAAACACAAAAATAAAAGGTTACTTGGAATATGTTATAGACAATATAAAAGATGAAAATGTAGGAATTTGTTATGATTCAGGACATTGCCATGTACACTTTAATGACGAATTTGATTTTGGTAAATTTCAAGATAGAATATTTGCAGTACACCTGCATGATAATGATAAAACAGATGATTTACATCTATTAGCATTTGATGGAACAATAGATTGGGAAGAAACAATGAAGAAGCTTAAGCAAGTAAATTTTAGTGGACATATTACTTTGGAATCATTATATAGATATGAATATTTGAATTTAACACCACTAGAGTTTTATAAGAAAAGCTATGAGGTAGCGAACAAATTAGCTAATATGTATAAAAAAATATAGGAGTAAGATATGGAATTAAAAGAAAAATTGGAATTATTAAATGAAAAAAGTTCTGTTGCAGAAATTCAAAAATATATAAAGGATATGAAAAAAGCTAGAAGATTTGATGGAGTTACAATTGAAAGAGAAATGATGTTGTTTTTAGAAGAATTAGGAGAACTTGCTAAAGTAAATAGAAAAAACACAAATGGACATTTAGATATAGCAAAAGAATATAATGATAATGTTGAAGAAGAATCAGCAGATTGCTTTATATATTTACTTAGTATAGCTAATATGAATAATGTAGATATTTTTAAAGCATTCAAAGATAAAGAAACTAAAAATTGTGATAGAGTTTGGAAATAATGATATATATTAAATTTCTTTTAAAAAAGTATTGCCAAATATAAAAAGTTATGTTAAATTAAAAACATAGTAATAGACAAAAAACACCAATATGAGTATACATATCTTTGAAACTATTGATATAACTGATTTTGAAACGGATAATAAGGTGCTTTTTTGATAGGTATTTTTATGAAGATTTAAGCAGAAACAGAAAAGATAATGCATTAGAAAATTTATCAATAGTAAGAAAAATATGTTACAACATAATAAAATTAGATACAAGATATGATAAAGTAAATAGTAATGGAAATATAGTAAAATTAAGTACAAAAAGGAAAATGAATAGATATGTTAATTATCCAAAGGAATTTGAGGATTTACTATTTAAAATAATTCCTCAAATATCTCAAAAAAATGATTGGTAATTTTTGTAAGAGAATTTTTTTACCCTATGTTTAACAATAAAAATATTGAAAAAATACTTAAAATATGTTATAATTATGATAAAATAGTAAATTCAGTACACTTATACCTATTTAACAGGAGGAAAGTATTATGATTGACACCAAACACTATGAAATAGTAGAAGAAGACATAGGTTATACTAACAAACATGACGCATATAGTCAAATTGAGCAATGTTATGAGGGGATAAAAGGTATGACAGCAGTTTTTGACAAAGGCGAGTGGTATATTGTCAAGTCAAAAATGCTTGCAGAGAGTTAATTGACAAAAAGTGGAGGGGGAAGCGAATGCAACCCTCCTTTTTATATAATATAAGAAGAACAAAAAATATTATAAAAACTAAAAGTTTTATATTTTTGAAACAAAAATATAAAAAGACAATATAATATATAGAGCCATATTTAAAATTAAATAAGGCTTTATATATTTTTTTATAGAGGTGGACAAAAGATGGACACAATAATTATGAAATTTGGAGGAAGTTCTGTTGCAGACAATGAAAAATTAAGATTAGTAGCAGATAAAATTATAAATATGTACAATAAAAACAATAACATAATAGTAATACTTTCAGCACAAGGAAAAACAACAGACAAACTAATACAAGAAGCACAAGAACTTTCTAAAAATACAAAAGATAGAGAAATGGATATGTTACTTAGTTGTGGAGAACAAATATCAATTGCAAAATTAAGTATATTATTAAACGAAATGGGATATAAATCTATATCATTAACAGGCTGGCAAGCTGGAATAATGACAAACAATACAAATCAAAATGCAATTATAAAAAATATAGACACAACAAGAATTTTAAAAGAACTAGAAGAAAGAAAAATAGTAATAATAGCAGGATTTCAAGGAATTAATGAAAATCTAGATATAACAACATTAGGAAGAGGAGGCTCAGACACAAGTGCTGTAGCAATTGCTTCAGCATTAAAAGCAAAAGAATGTTATATTTTTTCTGATGTTGATGGAGTATATACAGCAGATCCCAACAAAATAAAAAATGCTAAAAAATTAACAGCACTTTCTTATAATGAAATGATGGAAATTTCAAGTGAAGGAGCTAAAGTTCTTCATAATAGATGTGCAGAAATAGGAGATAAATTTAAAATACCAATTATTACAAAATCTACTTTTAATAATAAAGCAGGTACAATAATTACTGATATAATAGAAGAAAATACAATCAAAAGTGTTGTAAAAAAAGATGTTTCTAGGATTTCTATTATAGGTAATGGTATTATTAGAAATATTGACTTTATAAAAAAAATCATTAATATAATAGAAGAAAATAAATTAGAAATGTTAGAATTTAATGTATCAGAATCTAAAATTTCAATTATTTTAAAAAGTGTAATAAATGACGAAATATTAGATATAATTCATAAAAATATAAACTAAAAATATTGAAAGATCCTCCATAAGCAAAAAAATTATGTAAAACTATTGGAAAATATGTAAAATTATGTTATAATATTATGTAGAGTGAAGAAATTATCAAAATAGAAAATATAATTAAGGAGGAAAATTATATGAGTAAAATATTTTGTATTAATGAAGCTAAAACAGAGATAGAAAAACAAAAAGAGAGAGTAAAAGAAGATATATTAAAAATAAATGAAAAAATAAAAGAAATAAAAGAAAAAGCAAATAATAGTAATTTAAGTCCTAAAGAAAAAAGTAGAGTAATAAAATCATTATATGAAGAAGTCGAAAAACTACTTAAAAAATATGGATTACAAGAACAAAAAAGATTTAATAAAATAAAAAAATATTTAATTAAAGAACTAACAAATAATAAAGACCTAATAAACGAATATAAATATTCAATAGATGAATTTAGAAAAGACTATAAACCAGAAGATATTGATGAAGAAAAAGTAGAAGAACAAATTTCAATTTTAGAAGATAAAATAAAAAAATTAGAAAATATATTAAAAAATGAAAAGAATGAAATTAAAGATTTGTATTTTTTAGATGAAGACCTAAAAAATGCTAATTCTTATGAATTATTAGATAAAGAAAAAGAGATATTTAAACCAGCAACAAGGCATTATGCAAAACAGCTTACAAAATATAAAGATGATCTTTATGAATATAAAGCTATCAAAGTTATTGCATTATTAGGAAAAACAAATCCTGAAAAAAAGATACAACAATATCAAGAGGCAATTGAAAGAACAGAAAGTGAATTTAAAATGGGAACAGCAAATAAATTTTTAACACAATTAGAAATAGACTTAGGAGCAAATAAAACAACACCAACAAAAGAAGCAAAAAATCAAAAAGAAAAAGATAGATTTAATTCAATTAAAAATTCTACAATATTAAAAACAATAATAGAAACACCAACAATACAAGAAGCAAAAGGAATGATAAAAACATTAGAAGATATAAGTACAAATATGATAAAAAAATCACCTAATGTACAAACAATAGTAAATACAGCAAATAAAATGGAAGATAAATTAAAAAATAATTATTTTGACTTTAAATATATAATGCAAGAAAAAGATTTAATATTTGAGCCATCAACATATGCTAAAACACAGTCTGAAACATATGTAAAAAATACATTAGATAGAAAAAAATATAATAGTCATAATACATTTGTGAAAAAAATGAATACTACAGAAGGACGTATGGAATTCTCAAATAAAGTAAAAAAATTATTAAAATTAAAAACAATTAAAAGAAGAAAAACGGATAAATCACAACAAGTAGTTTATACTGAAAGAAAACATGGAATGCTTAGTACTTTAATAAATAAAGCAAAAGAATTAAAATTAACACTAGGAAAAATGAAAAAAGATAAATTTGGATATTTAATTCCTGGAATGCCAAATGTATTAGAAATATTAAAAAACAATCAACATTCACAATTAAATAGCAAACAATCTTTTAGAATTGAAGAAGTACCAGAGATGTAATAAAAAATAACAAACTTAAATAAATAACAACAATTAAAACAAATAAGTAGAGGGGCTGTAAAAAAAGTCCCAACAAGAAATGAGTGAAAAATTTTCACTCATTTTTCATATAAAAAACGCCATAATTATTGA
>CAOSZT010000175.1 GCA_948528155.1 uncultured Clostridia bacterium
TTAACATATATATAATAAAATATATATAATAAAAAAATTATGTTAAAAGGAGAAAGATATGAGAAAATTCGGAAATATTTTATGGGGGTTAGTATTCATCATAGTAGGACTAATAATTGGACTTAATGCGATGGGATTAACTAACATAAACATATTCTTTAAAGGCTGGTGGACATTATTTATAATAGTACCAAGTTTTATAGAATTAATTAAAAAAGATGATAAAATATGGAGTATAATATGGCTAATAATAGGAATAGTACTATTATTATGTACAAGAGAAGTTCTATCATTTAGAATTATAGGAAAATTAATATTCCCATTTATACTAATAATGATAGGAGTAAGCTTTATATTTAAGGACATATTTCAAACAAGAGTAAATGAAAAAATAAAAAAATTAAATTCAGAAAAAGTGAATGGAGAAAATTTTTGTGCAACATTTGGATCAGTAAAAGAAGATTTTAATGGACAAGAGTTTAAAGGAGCTAACTTAGATGCAATATTTGGAGGAGTAGAAATAGACTTATCAGAAGCAATAATAAATCATGACCAAGTAATAAATGCAAGTTCAGTATTTGGAGGAATTGATATAAAAGCACCAAAAAATGTAAATATAAAAATCAAATCAACACCAATATTTGGAGGAGTATCAAATAAAATAAAAACACGATTTAATGAAAATTTTCCAACAATATATATAAATGCCTTCTGTTTATTTGGAGGTGTTGATATAAAATGAGTACATTACAAAAAATAATAAAATATGGGGCAATGATATTTGGATTTTATTTAGTATTTATAATATTAAGTTTCATAATAACTGGAATAACTGCAATATTTGGAATCTCGATAGGATTAGATGCTTATAGAACATATTCCTCAAAAAATGAATCAAATATTGCAACTTTTAATGAAATATATGAAAATGTTACTAATATTAACATAAAACTAGATATTAGTAAATTAAACATTAAAACAGGTGATAAATTTAAAGTAGAAGTTACAAACCCAACAAATGAATTTTACTGTAAAATGGAAGAAGATACTTTAAAAATAAGAGATGAAAGATCAGGATTTAACTTATTTAACTCTAATGATAAAATAATCCCAGAAATAGTAATATACATTCCAGAGAATCAAGAGTTAAACGAAATAAAAATAGAAAATGGAATTAATGAAAGTTACATACAAAAATTAGTTGCAGAAGAAATTAATATAGAAACAGGAGTAGGAAAATTTATAATTGGTGATATAAAAGCAGATACATTAAATATAAATGGAGGAGCAGGAGAAACGATTTTAGAAAAATCAACTATAAATGAGTTAAAACTAGAAACAGGAGTAGGAAGATTTGTTATAAATTCTGAAATAGGAAAAGAAGCAAAAATTCAAGCAGGGATAGGGCAATTAATTATAAATTTACAAGGAAAAAAAGACAAATATAAAATTAAAACAAGTACTGGATTAGGAGCTTTATTTGTAGATAATAAAAAAGTAGGAAATGACCAAATTATTGGTGATGGAGATATTAATATAAAAATTGAAGCAGGAGTAGGAGAAGCTAAAGTTAATTTTACAGATAAAGAGTAAATATATTGTTACAATTCACAAAAACTTAGTTAATCATATTAGACATTGAATAAGCTGTGAATTGTAACAATATTTTTTACAATTATTTCAAGGATTCTCAATCAAATCTTGCCAGTATTTTTTAGGCATAAACTGCATTTGACACCTTCGATTTGTTCTTTCATCAATAGAAACAGACTTAAAAAAAGACTTCCAAAGACTTTGATAAAGTTTCTCCTCCTCTGAAATATCAGGCAAAACAAAATCATTAATTTCTTTAATCATATAATCTTTACAATTATACAGAAAACACAAATTTCTATACTTATCATGAATTATAAAATTCTGAGAAGGAAACCTATTAATAAAATGATGTCCTAAAATTTCAAGAATATTATTATCAGGATGAATAGAAGCATAAAACAAATTATTACCAATCTCAATAAAACGTAATAAGCCCTTAAATCTATGACACTCACCAAAAACATTCCTTTTTAAAGAAATTATTTTATACACATAAGACAAAGTAAGCATAGTATTTATCTTAGGACCAATATCAAAACCATTACATAAATATTTCAAAATATTAATTTCTTTGTCTTTCTCATCACTCAAAAAAGCATAAAAACTATTAAATAAAGCATCATAACAAATATTTTTATCAATACCTTTAAAAACTCTATCAGATTTTTCATAATCAGTAGAAATAAAAACAGTATTATCTAAAAAATTATTAACATATGAATTTTCACATTTAATATTTTGAGGTAAAGTTTTAGAAGAATAACAATCAAAAACAATAGTTAATAAACCATCAAAAGTACCATCATAAATATACACCTTATTTATAAGTTTCCAGTTAGACATTTTACTTTATCCTCCCTTGTAGGTAATAATTTATCAAACAAAGATAATTGCTTAAAATCAGGACTTGGAAAAGACAATCTTTCTTGAGATAATAAATTTGTTTCAATAAAAGAAGGATTCATTTTATATACTTTATCATAATATTTGCCTTTACAAGTAATAAAAAATTGAGCCCTTTTTAGAGTAACACCTAATTTTTTTAGCATACTAAAATCCAAACTAAAACTACGTCTAGCCATAATAATTTTTTTAGCAGAAATTACACCAATACCAGGAATTCTAAGCAAAGTAAGATAAGAAGCGGTATTTATTTCAACAGGGAATTTATCTAAATTCCTCAAAGCCCAATCACATTTTGGATCTAATAAAGTATTAAAATTAGGATGATTATCATTTAGTAATTCATCTGCCTGAAACCCATAAAATCTAAGCAACCAATCAGCCTGATATAACCTATTTTCACGTAAAAGAGGAGGCTTATCTAAAGTTGGCAAATTAGTATCTTTATTAACAGAAACATAAGCAGAATAATAAACTCTTTTTAAACTTAATTTTTTATATAAACTCTCAGAAAGTTTCAAAATTTTAAGATCGCTTTCAGGAGTTGCACCAACAATAAGTTGAGTAGTCTGACCTGCTGGAGCAAAATTTGTTTTAAATTTTGACTTATCTATTTTTTTAACTTTAATATTATTTGAAATATAACTCATAGGATCCAAAATACCAGTTTTCTCTTTTTGTGGAGCAAGAAGTTTTAAACTATCATTAGAAGGAAGTTCTATATTAATACTCATACGATCAGCTAAAGCACCTAATTTATCGATCAAATCTTTACTACAACCAGGAATTGTTTTACAATGAATATATCCATTAAAATTATATTCATTTCTTAAAATACTAACAGCCTTCAATAGCATTTCCATAGTATAATCAGGAGACTTTATAACTGCTGAACTTAAAAATAAACCTTCTATATAATTTCTTTTATAAAAATTAATAGTTAAATCAGCAACTTCCTTTGGTGTAAAAGTAGCTCTTTTTACAGAGTTTGAACACCTATTTATACAATATTTGCAATCATACATACATGAATTTGAAAGTAAAATTTTTAACAAAGAAATACATCTTCCATCAGCACCCCAAGTATGACATATTCCAGAATAGCTTCCATTTCCAATCCCACCATTCGTATTCTTTCTAGTGCTACCACTTGAACTGCAAGAAGCATCATATTTTGCAGCATCTGAAAGTATTTTTAACTTTTCTAAAGTATCCATATCTAATCCTCCAAAAATATGTTTGATTATATCACCTTTTTTAGATAATGTCAAATATATGTTTGGAAAATTTATAATAAAAAATTTTTTAAAAAAATCTAAACCATATTTTTCTCCTCAAAAATTTAGAAAAATTATTAATATTTCCCTTAACAAAAGTAGATTTATCCAATAAAAATGCATGATCTTTATTTATATAAAGATAAAAAAATTGATCAGTTTCATAAACTCTATAAAGTTTCCAATATTTTATCTTATCAAAAAAAATTTTATCAGAAATTGTAAAAAAATTATCATAAAAACAAAAAGTAAAAACTTTTTCTTTTTCAAATTTTTCTGTTTTTAATTCCTTTTTAACTTTTTTTACAGGATAAAAGAAACTATAAAAACAAAAACCAATTAAAGCAAAAATTAAAATCAAAGCTGTAAAATAATTTGAATATTTAATATTTGTAATTATACAAAAAAATAACAATATAATTGTTAATGATGTAGTAAATGTATATTTATTTCCATATTTTTGTTGATGAAATTGTAAAAATTTTTGATAAACATTTTTTGTGTATTTTGTATTATTTTTAAATAATATCTTCATAATTAATATTCCTTCTCATTTATAATATAAAGTATATTTTTCACTTATTTTAA
>CAOSZT010000176.1 GCA_948528155.1 uncultured Clostridia bacterium
TTATTAGCAAAATAAAAGTTTTATAAAATAGGTATTGACTATTACAAACAAAAGTTTTATAATGTATTCATATTAAAAATATAAATTTTACATATATAGATCACTATTTAGTAGTGCAAAATGAAGGAAACTGGGTTGTAACTAGTATATTATATGCAAGTTATAATAGTGTTTTATTAATACCTGTTTTAATATCGATTAAAGATTATATTGGAAAAATAAAAAATATTAAATATATTTCTATTATTGTAACATTAATAACAATATTTTTAATATCTATTGTGTATTTGCTTTTAATAAATGTTGATGTGAATATAAAAGAACTTGAAATGCCAGCAATTTATGCTATTGATAAAATATGTCATAATATGAAAAATGTGTATGGGTTAATTATACTAATATCAATTTTTACTACTGCTATTTCTTTAGGAATAAGCTTTTTAAATAATGTGGCATATTGTGCTAAAAAATATAATATTGTTGCTTTTTTTATATGTATTACTTCTGTTGTTTTTTCAGGAGTTGGTTTTTCTAATTTAGTTAATTTGTTTTATCCTATTTTAGGAACTTTGGGGCTAGTTCAAATAATCCAAATATTTCTTGCTTTTTTATAGTGCATATAGTAAAATGTAAAATATAGAGAAAAAATAGAGTACTAAGGAGAAGTTATGGATGATTTTTTTACAGAAGTACAACAAAACAGATTAAACAAAATTAATAAAAAAAAATTAATAATATTGGTATCAATCATATTATTAATAATATTGATTATTACAACAATAATTATTTATATGAACAATAAAACAGTAAGGAATTGGATAGATAAGAATATACTTCAGAAGCAGAAAAAGCAAAATAGTTTACAGAGTATTGAAATAGAAGAAGTTGAAAATTCTAATATATATGCGTTTAATAAATATATAGGTGTTTTAAATAAAAATAATTTTCAGATATATGATAATACTGGTAAATTGGAAAATGAAATGACAATAGAAGTAACAAAACCAATATTTCATACAAGTAATAGATATTTGATAATTGCTGAAGAGAAAGGTCAAAAACTTTATTTAATTGTAGATAATAATATATTATGGGAAAAAGAGATAGAAGGAAATATATCACAAGTAATTGTAAATAAAAATGGTTATGTGGCAGTGTCTGTAGTAGATACAGGTTATAAGACAATAGTTGAAGTTTATAATTATAAAGGAGAGCATTTATTTAATACATATTCAGCTTCAACAAGAATAGTTGCAACATCAATTTCAGATGATAATAAATATTTGGCATTAGCAGAAATAGATACATCTGGAACATTAATACAGTCAAATGTGAAGATAATATCAATAGAAGCTGGAAAAAATGATCCACATAATTCTATAATAAAAACTTATAATGGAGAAAATAATGATTTAATAATAAATATAAAGTATCAAGAAAAAGACAAACTTTTGTGTATGTACACTAATAAAATTACTTTGATAAAAAGTGATGGGACAGTAGATTTGTTACATGATTATACAGATAAAAAAGTATCTTTTGCTTCAATAAAATTATCAAATTCTTCTTTAACTATAGAAGAAAAGTCTTCAGGATTGTTTACAGCTGATTCTGTTGTTAATATTATGAATTCAGATAATAGAAATATATCACAATATATAGCAGAAGCAGTAACAAAAGAAATTTATACTACTAATAATATAATTGCCTTAAATTTGGGTACAGAGGTGGATTTTATAAATACTAGTGGATGGTTAGTTAAAAAATATATGGCAGAACAGGAAATAACTAGTATAGTTTTATCTAATTCTGTTGCAGGAATTATTTATAGAGATAAAATTGAGATAATGAATTTGTAGTGTTAAGTATATTGTAGTTTAAAGGTTTTTAATATAAAATTTAATTGTAAAAATATTTGATTTTTTTAGTAAGAAAGGGTGTTATAGTATGGGAATTATAATAGATATTGTATTAGTTGCAATAATAGTATTATCAGCATTTTTAGGGTATAAAAAAGGGTTAGTGAAATTAGCTACAAAGTTATTTGCAGGGATTATTGCTATAGTTGTAACTATTATTTTGTATAGACCGATTGCGGGGATTATTATTAATAATACTACTATAGATGAAAAGATTGAGAGTGTAATTATTGAAAATACTACAAGTTTTATGAATAAAAATGCACAAGTTCCAGATGTTGTTACTAGTCAAATTAAAGACGAGTTTTTGCCAGAAGAGGCCAGAAATATTGCTAAAAGTGTTGTTTATGCTATAACTTCAATTCTTCTATTTGTTGTTATAAAAATTGCCTTGAGTATTATTATTGCTTTAATGGATTCAGTAGCAAGTTTACCAATATTGAAGCAATTTAATGAGGTTGGCGGTATTGTTTATGGGATTTTAAGAGGTATTGTTATTGTTTGTATTTGTGTTTTATTGATAGGAACTTTTTTAAAGGTTAATCCTAATAGTTCTTTTAGTGATAGTGTTAATAGCTCTTTTTTGACAAAGGTTTTGTATAAAGGGATTGTTAAGTTTTAATTTAAAAAATATATATGGCAGTTAATTTTAAGTAATTAACTGTCATATATATTTATATCTTATATTTTTACAGATAGTTGTTATTACTTTGACGTTTTTTGGTATTTTTTGTTTTTTTTTGTAACCTAAATAGTAGTATATATATAAAAAATGTGCAATTTTATTGCGTTTTTTTTTAAAATTTGTTATACTAATTGATATATTTAGGAGTGATTGTTTTGAAGAATGAACATATAGATAAAAGTAAAAAAAATAAGAAAAACAAAAGAAAAAAGAGAAAAGTGTTTAAAAGAATATTTTTAATGATTTTATTATTAATAGTATTAGCTGTGGGATGGTTTGTACATAAAACTATTAAAAATGGTGGTGGATTGAGTGGAATGCTTGCAACTGTGGTAGGACATGATGAAAATACAAAAAAGAATTTAAAAGAAATAAAAGTGCTATTATTGGGTGTAAGTACAGACATAGACTCAGAGCTTACAGATACAATTATGGTTGCTTCATATAATCCTAATACTCAAAAGGCAAATTTACTTTCTATACCAAGAGATACATATACAGGAAAAAATAAAAATAGGGCTTTGGCGTCAGAGAAGATAAATTGTTTATATAATATTTCTAAAAGTCCTGAAAAAACTTTGAAAGCAGTTAATGAGATTACTGGTTTGGATATTAAATATTATGTTTTAGTTAGAACAGAGGCTTTAATAAAGTTAGTAGATGCTATAGGAGGAGTAAATTTTAATGTTCCTATAGATATGAAATATGATGATAAAACTCAGAATTTACATATAAATTTAAAAGCAGGTGAACAAATACTTAATGGAGATAAAGCAGAGCAACTTTTAAGGTGGAGACATGGTAATCCAGATAAAAATGGTGTTATGACTACTTATCCTTCAGAGTATGGTGATAATGATTTTGGAAGAATGAGAACACAGAGAGATTTTATAAGTGCTACTGTAAAACAAACTTTGAGATTGGGTAATATTTTTAAAATAGGAGAAATACTTGAAATTGCCCACCAAAATGTGGAAACTAATCTAGAGTTGTCTTATATAAAAGATTATTTACCATATGTTGTTGATTTTAATACAGAGGATATTAAGACAGAAGTATTGCCTGGAACAACTCCAGATATCGACACTACTAATGGTATAAGTATATTTGTGGTTAATGAGAAAGAGACAAAGAGTTTGATACAGTCAATGTTTTATAGTGATGAAAATATAAAATCTGATTTAAATAATACTATTAATTCTGTAAATAATAATAGTGATTCTAATTTTTCAAATATAAAAGTTGAACTGTTGAATGGTAGCGGAAATAAAAATAAATTGCAAAAAGCTAAAGAATTGTTGGAGAGTGCAGGTTATAATGTTACAAAAACAGGGAATACAAATGCAATTACTAAAACAATTATAACTAATAAAAAAGATATAACTGATGAAATGCTTAAAGAAATAAAGCAAGTATTAGGAACTGGTAGTATTTCGACTGTTAAATCTAGTACAAGTTTGGTGGATGTTAGTATTGTAATTGGTAAGGATTTTGATGTGTAAGTTTTTATGAGTGTTGAAGTGTAATATTTTATCAAAAGTTAACATTTATATAATAATAGAATGTGCTGTAAAAAACTAAAAAATCATTGAATTCATATATATATTTTCAATGATTTTTTGTTATATTTACAATAATATGATTTTTACAGTACATTATTACTCTAATAATTTTTATTTTAATAAATTTGTTTTTTCTTGAAACAATAGTTAAATAAGTATTTGTATAATAAGAATAAAATTAATATTATTAAT
>CAOSZT010000177.1 GCA_948528155.1 uncultured Clostridia bacterium
CACCACCTGCATTTGCTGGAGGTGAGGCTATGCACTTGCTGAAATCAGCAAGCTTTTAAGTATATCCAAATTTTAGGAGATATATAATATGGTTTCTGTTAATTTATATAGTGAAAATTCAAAAGAATTAGAAAAATTTTTAAGTTCTTTTTACAACTCCTCTTTTGATATGAACGAAAATTTAAATTGGGAACATAAATACGAAAATCCCATTGAAATAACTGAAATAATTGGAACTTTTATAGATAATTTTGATGATTTTAAAATTGCTATGTGGGTTTCTTTAGATAAAGGAATATATATAAATGTTACTGAAGAAAATGCTGACAACTTAATTAAATATTTATATGAAAGATATCCCTACTAAAACTACTAAAAAAGAATTAGAATAAGGTATTAAACCTTCTATCTAATTCTTGTTTTAGTAATTTTAATCATCTTGCTCATCTTCTACTTTTAAATGTTCAATAGTAATATCATCTTCAAGTTTTACATCAGCTTCAACTTCAACTGTTTTTTCTAAATTTGACTTATCATCACTATTCTTCTGCTTTTCATTTTTATTACTCTCTGTTTTATTTTCTCCATTATCAACTTTTTTATCATCTGCCTTATCAACTATCTCAACTTCTCTTGCTGGATCTTCTTCAACTTCTTGTTTAATACCACACTCAGGACAGAACTTAACTTCTTTATCTATTTGAACATAACAATTAGGACATTTCTTTTTATCTTTAAGTTCCAAACATTCTTTTAAACAAACTTCTATTTCATCACTCAAACAATTAATCTTAGTACACTTTTCCTCTAAATCATTGGATAAATCCTGTTTTTCTTCTCTAATATAATTTTCATAAACAACTTTTCCTATATCTTTATATATATCATTAATTTCAGACTTTAATTCATTCATTTTCATTCTAAGTTTAGCCTCTTTAGCCAACTTACCAGTCTTATCAGCAGTAACTTTATATGCTTCACTTGCTTTTTTACCTAATTTATCAAAAAATTCCATTTTTATTCCTCCTACTTCTTTTTAATAATATTATTACAAAAACTACTACATATTATACAAAATAACATTTTTTGTAAATTTATTCCATTTTTTTTTCTCTAGTCATTAAATCTTTAACAGCCTCTTTTGGATTTAAACCTTCATAAAGAACTTTATATACTGTCTCAACAATAGGCATTTCAATATTATGTAATTTGCCAAGTTCATAAGCAACTTCAATATTATCAATACTCTCTATAACCATACCAACCTCATTTTTTGTGTCTTCAAGAGACATACCTTGACCAATTAAAAATCCAGCCTTTCTATTTCTACTATGTTTACTTAAACAAGTAACTATTAAATCACCAAGACCACTCAAACCATAAAAAGATTCCTCTTTTCCACCAAGTTCTACACCTAATCTTGAAATTTCTTTTAAACCTCTAGTAATTAAAGCTGCAAAACTATTGTCACCTAATCCAATACCTGCACCAACACCAGCACAAAAAGCAATTATATTCTTCAATGCACCACCTAGTTCAACACCTTTAATGTCATTTGAAGTGTATATCCTCATTTTTTCTGACATAAATGTATCTTGAACTTTTTTCAATATACTTTGATGCTTTGATGCTATTACAAGTGCAGTAGGAACTCCAGATGATACTTCTTCAGCATGACTTGGGCCTGATAAAGCACCAACTTTTGCCTCAGGCATTTCATCTAAAATAACCTCATCTAAAGTCTCCAAAGTCTCTTTTTCAAAACCCTTTCCACATATAATTATTGGCTTATTTCCTACAAATTGTTTATATTGTTTAAAAGTACTTCTTGTAAATTTTGATGGTGTAACATGTAAAATAAATGCACTATCTTTTATTACCTCTTCAAAATCAGTTGAACAATAAATATTTTCTGGCAAAGACAAATCTGGTAAAAATTTACATTTTTTCTCGTTATTAATAATATCTCTTTCTTCTTCCATAAAAGACCATATCTTAACATTATTGCCAATACTTGCTAAATGCACAGCTAATGCAACTCCCCAACTTCCACTTCCTATTATTGCTATATTTCTCATCTTTATACTCCTCTCATTTAGTTCTTTTTAAAACTTAATTTATTTTCTGTTCCATCTAAAATTCTTTTTATATTACTTCTATGATTATATAAAACAATGATTGCTAATATTACACTATATATAAAATAACTTTTTCCTTCTGAAAATACTGTATAATGTTCATTTATAAACAAAGTCAAAACTGGAAATAAAACAGCTGCACCACAAGAACCAAGTGATACCATTCTAGTTAAAACCATTAATACCAAAGCAAACACTAAGCAAATTAGACCAATTTGCCAATTACTAATAAGAATTACTCCTAAAGAAGTTGCAACACCTTTACCACCTTTAAAACCATAAAATATTGGAAATGTATGTCCAATAATAACTGCAATTCCTGCAATTTGTATAAGTAATTCATTATCCAAATTTTTCGCAACATTTCCTATAATAATTGCAATTAAAATAGATACAACTCCCTTTAAAATATCACATATTAAAGTAATAATAGCAGCCTTTTTCCCCACAGAACGTAATACATTAGTCGTACCAGCATTACCACTACCTTTTTCTCTAACATCAAAACCTGCTATTTTTTTACTAAGAATAATTGAAAAATTTACACTTCCTATTAAATAAGCAATTATTGCCATAACAATATAGATTGCCATATTTTCTCCTCCTCCTTTTTCTATGTTAAAAGGAACATTTCCTTTTATACTTTTTATCCATTAAAGACATCCCTTTTAGATAATAATTAAACATCCTTCTCATTTTTCTCTCTTGCTATAATTCTAACAGGAGTTCCTTCTAGTCCAAACTCTTTTCTAATTTGATTTACTAGATATCTTTGATATGAAAAATGAAACAATTCTTTATTATTAACAAAAATAACAAAAGTTGGTGGCTTTGTAGAAGCCTGTGTACCATAATATATTTTAAGTCTTTTTCCTTTATCTGTTGGTGGTTGAATAATGGCAATAGCCTCATTTATCACTTGATTTAACACCGATGTTGACACTCTTAAAGCATTTTGATTTGCTACATTATTAATCAAATCAAATAACTTATCAACCCTTTGACCAGTTTTAGCTGAAATAAAAATAATTGGTGCATATGATAAATATGCTAATTTATTATAAACTTCTTTTTTATATTTCTCTAATGTCCCAGTTGTCTTTTCATATTCATCCCACTTATTTACAACAATAATTATACCCTTTCCTGCTTCATGTGCTTCTCCTGCAATTTTAGCATCTTGGTCTGTTACACCATCATTAGCATCAATCATCATTAAACATACATCTGCTCTTTCAACTGCTAACAAACTCCTCATAACACTATATTTTTCTATAGACTCATTTACTTTACTTTTCTTTCTTATTCCCGCTGTATCTATTAACACATATTTTCCATGTTTATTTTCAAAAGGTGAGTCTATTGCATCTCTAGTAGTTCCTGCTATATTACTTACTATTGTTCTTTTCTCTCCCAATATTTTATTTATTAAAGAAGATTTACCTACATTTGGTTTTCCTATTACTGCTACTTTTATTATTTCTTCTTCAATTTCTGAACTATCTTTTTCAGGGAAATGTTCATAAATAGCATCTAAAACATCTCCTATTCCTAGTGCATTTGTCGCAGATATTGGGTATGGCTCTCCTATTCCTAAATTATAAAATTCATATGCTTCTTGACTATCTTTATCATAATTGTCAGCTTTATTGCAAACCAGAACTATTGGCTTTCCTGATTTTTTTAACATTAATGATATTTCTTTATCAGCTGCTGTTACTCCTTGTCTTATATCTGTTAAAAATATTATTACATCTGCCATTGCCATAGCTAAATTTGCCTGCTCTCTCATTTGTGATAATATTATATCTTCTGAATCTGGCTCTATTCCCCCTGTGTCAATTAATGTAAAATTTCGTCCTCTCCAATTCGTCTCTGCATATATTCTATCTCTTGTTACACCTGGCGTATCTTGCACAATTGATATTCTACTTCCTGCCAAATAATTGAAAAATGTTGATTTTCCTACATTTGGCTTTCCTATTATTGCTACTATTGGTTTTGACATTTTTCTACCTCATTTCTTTTATGCTATTCTATACTATTTATAATATTTAGTCAATTATTATATAAAAAAATTTAAAGTAAAAATTGTATTAAAAATAATAAAAATGGTATCCTTTTACTTAGGACACCATTTTTACTGATTTTAATTAAAACTTGTTTTTTGTCTTCCAAGCTCG
>CAOSZT010000178.1:0-1144 GCA_948528155.1 uncultured Clostridia bacterium
TTCATTTTAAAGGAAATAAAAGTTTTATATTTTTTGAAATATAAGTTTTCAAAAAAATCACTTTTTTAGTGTTGTAACAAATTATGTTTCCATATTTTTTATGTAGAGCTACATAAAAGTTGGGGACTATTTGGGGACTAACTTAAAAAACCTTCATTTATTACCTTAAAAATTTTAGTGTTTTTTATATTTATAGAAACAAAAAAAGCCAGTAATCAAGACTATTTCAAGACTACTGACCTTATTGGAGCCACTTCTCAGATTCGAACTGAGGACCCCCGCATTACAAGTGCGGTGCTCTGGCCAACTGAGCTAAAGTGGCATTCTTGGTGACCCCTACGGGAATCGAACCCATGTCTCCGCCGTGAAAGGGCGATGTCTTAACCGCTTGACCAAGGGGCCTTTTATATAAAGAACTAAATAATAAAAATATTATTTAGTTCTTTTGGTGAGCTATCCGCGACTCGAACGCGGGACAACTTGATTAAAAGTCAAGTGCTCTACCACCTGAGCTAATAGCCCATCACCAATGTTTTAAGTTTAACTCAAAATGCTTTTATATAATACACTATTTTTTTATATTTGTCAATACATTTGTTAAAAATTTTTAAAATTTTTGGAATATTTGTTAAATTTCGCCATATAGATACTATTATATAATAAAATTTATAAGTTTTAACTGTATTAACAAATGTATTAACAATAATTATGAATTTAGTTTTTCAATTAATTCTTCAACATCTATTCCATGAACTGCACATGCTTCTTCTATTGTTTCCATTTGTGATGCTGGACACCCCAAACAGTGCATTCCTATTTCTAATAAAACTTCAGATTTTTCAGGTGCTTTTTCTAATATTTCGCCTATAGTTGTATTTCTTTCAAATTTCATTTTAGACCTCCTTAAATTTTTATTTCTAAAAAATTTTACCATATTTTTTCAAAAAAGTATAGACAAATTTAAAAAAATGTTGTATATTTTTATATCAGTAAGGTGGTGGTATTATTTCTAAATTGATCAATCTATTTTTTATCATATTTATTATTAATCTTTTTATTACATTATATTCATTTTATACTTTTTTTGAAGTAAAAATCTTAAATACTCGTCAAGGTTCAAAATTGAAAATTAAAAAGGAGGGCT
>CAOSZT010000178.1:1154-4178 GCA_948528155.1 uncultured Clostridia bacterium
CGTTTCCGCTGTTAGTCAGACAGGGGCGGAATCGTGGTACTTACTGGGCCGGGACGGTTAAAACCTGTCCAACCTGGATTTTTCAACTTTTCATACAATTTTTAATGCAAATGAAATTATTATAACATATGGTATTCATCCATTTGATATATGTACAGAAAATCCTCTACTTTGGAAATATATAAAAATTACTTTTATTTTTACATATATCTTTTCTAATATTATATTTTCAAACTTTATATATAATCGATTTCTTTCTAAGTTTTTGTATAATAAATTTAAGAATACTGAAAATAGAAAATCTAAAAAAGAAGATATTTCAAAATTAAATTTGTTAATAGGAAAAGATTTAAAAACAAATCAAGATATTATTATACCAGAAAATGGCTTATATCAAAATTTTTTAATTACTGGTACTATTGGATCTGGTAAGACATCATCTGCTATGTATCCTTTTACAAGCCAATTATTAAAATATAATAGTGAAAATCCCAATGATAAATTAGGTATGCTTATTTTAGATGTTAAAGGAAATTATTGTAAGCAAGTTTTAGAATATGCAAAATTATATAATTTAGAAGATGATTTGATTATTATTGGTATAAATTCTGGAAATTATTATAACCCTTTATATAAGCCTAATCTGAAACCTATTGTTTTAGCAAATAGATTAAAAACAATACTTACTTTATTCTCTGAAAATAACTCTGAGTCTTATTGGCTAGACAAGGCTGAACAAATTTTGTGTGAAGCAATTAAACTTTGTAGATTGTATAATAATAATTATGTTACTTTTTCTGAATTACATAAATTAATTACTATTCCTGATTATTATAAAGATAAAATTAATATATTAAAAGATCTATTCACTTCTTCTAAATTGAATATAAAACAAATTTATGATTTAAATGAGAGTTTAGATTTTTTTCAAAAAGAATTTGAAAGTTTAGATTCTAGAACAAGAGGAATTTTAGTTTCAGAAATTACAAGAATTACAAACACTTTTATTTCAGATTATGATATTTTTTCTACATTTTCTCCACAAAAAGAAAAATTAAATTTTTTAGGTTTCGAAACTGTTATTAAATCAGGAAAAATTGTTGTCCTTGATATGAATATTTCTGAATACAATTTACTTTCTAAAATAATTGCTACATATTTAAAATTAGATTTTCAAACAGAGATATTATCTTGTTTATCACATAATACTGTTAGAAAGACTGCTTTTATTTGTGATGAATATGATAAGTATTGTACTAAAACTGATAGTGATTTCTTTTCTTTAAGTAGAAAAGCTAAATGTATCAATATTGTTAGTACTCAAAGTTATTCTTCTTTAAAAAATAGTTTAAAAGATGAAAGTTCTGTTAAAGTTATAATTCAAAATCTAATTAATAAAATTTGGTTTAGAACAGATGATATTTTTACTGTTGAGGAAGCTCAAAAGCAATTAGGTAAAGAAGAAAAAGAAAAATTTTCCAAAACAATTTCTGAAAGTGCCAAAGAAACTAATTTTAGTTATATAACTAACACTTTAACTTCTGTAAATTCTAATATTTCTGAATCTTATAATTCATATTATCAAACAGATTATATTTATGATACTAATTTTTTTACAAGACAACTCGAAACATTCACTGCTCTTACATTTTTATCAAATGGTAATAAAATATATGATCCTATTAATACCCAAATGTTACCTTATTTTAAAAAATTTTGAAAGGAGATTTTTTATGTTAAAATTCAAAAAAAATTTATTTTTTATTTTATTTATTATGATATTTTCTATTATTTTATTTTTCTGTTTTTCTTCTCTTAGTTTTGCTTTAGGTGAACCAAAATTGGTTTCTAAAATTAATTCTGCATTTGAAAATATAGAAGGTTGGATTTTAAAACTTTCTACTCCAGCAGCTGCTGTTGCTGTTGGAACTGGTATTTTTATGAAAAAATTTAGTTTTGGTGATGAAGAAAAAATTAGAACTGGTAAAAAACTAATAAAAGGATCTTTATTCTCTTATGCTTTTATTCTTGCAATAGATTTAATTTTATCAGCTATCAAGTCACTAATTAGTTAGGAGGAAACTTGGAACAGACAAATATAACTCAAATTATAATTGATACAATAAATACTATTCTAGGTAATTTATTCAGCTCTATTGATAATAATTTATATTCTTTATTAGATGATATAACTTTTATTGATTCTTCTATTTTAAATGATAAAAATTTTGAAAATATTTTTGGAACATCAACATCTAATGGAATTTTATTAATTGCAAATTCTTTACTTTTGGGATTAATATTATATTTTGCAATAAAATATTTACTTTCACATTTTACTTTTTCACAAATTGAAAATCCTCATACCTTTTTAATAAAGTTAATTATATGTGGTATTTGTATGAATTTTTCTTATTTTTTGTTGTCTCAATTTTTGGATATTATTTCATATATTTCTCTTGCTATTAGAAATTTAGGAGAAACTTTATTTAATAAAAATATTTGCTTTTCAAAGCTTATCTTAGATGTTAATAATAATATTTCAGTTAATACTTCTTCAATTGACATTTTTTCTTTGGATGGTTTAATAAAGAGTATTATTTCATTCTCTCTTTTAAATTTAGTTTTTTCTTATTCTTTTAGATTTGTTTTAATAAAAGTATTTGTTTTAATTAGTCCTTTTGCAATATTATCTAATTCTTTAAATTCTACTTCTTGGTTTTTTAAGTCTTGGCTTAGAAATTTGTTTTCTTTATTATTTATTCAAATTATCGTTTCTTTTATTTTATTGATTTTATTTTCTATTGATTATTCTTCTTCAAATCTTTTTTCTAAATTTATTTATATTGGTGGACTTTATGCTTTAATAAAATCAAATTCTTTTGTACGTGAGTTTTTGGGTGGCGTTTCTACAGATATTTCACAAAATTTTAGTAACTTTTCTAAATTTTTTAAATAATTTAGTTTTAATTTGTTACCTTTCCTTTAAAAAATGCTATTATCGTGTGTTTCTTATTTTATATA
>CAOSZT010000179.1 GCA_948528155.1 uncultured Clostridia bacterium
ATTTTTTTATATTTTTACTTTTACATTTATTTTTACACAATAACTTTATTTTGTTGTAGATCCAAATCCACCAATTCTTTCTCCTTCTGCTATATCATTATCTACTATATAATATTTTTGAAAAATAGCTTGTCCTATTGCCTCTCCTTTTTTTATTGTTATATCTTCATCTTTTATATTAAAAAATGCAAACATAAAATGTCCATCATTATCAGGATTTTCATAATAATCCTTATCTATAATTCCTATACTATTTGACATTATTAATCCTTTTTTCTTTGGATTAGAGCTTCTATTACATAACATTAAATATTCATCTTCTTGCATATATGCTTTTAATCCTGTTTTTATTAATGTTGGTCCTATACCTTTTTTAAAGCTTGGAACAATTACATCCTCTGCTGCCTCTATATCATATCCTGCTGAATATTTTGTTTTTCTAATTGGTATATTTATATTTTTGTCTTCAAATCCTTTTGCAATTTCAAATCCTCTTATTTTTTCCATTTTACTTCACTCCTCTTATTTTTTATATTTTCGCATATAATTATTATATTGTCAAGCTCCTGTTACTAGGGAAATTTAATCATATTACAATTACCATATAATGTAAAATTATATCCATTTTTAGTTACTTTATAATACTTTTTTATAGTTGAGTAGTCAAAAAGCTTATATATAAATGATATTCATTTGCAAATCCATTATCTCCTTAGTGTAAATAATTTTTCCTATAATTAATTGTTCATCTCCAATATTTCTTTAAGTCTATCATTTTGTTTTGTTAAATACAAATATCCTATCAAAGCTTCAAAAGCAGTAGCATACATATAATCTTGAACATTAGCATTTTTAGGCAGGTGATGATTTTCTGCATTTCTGCCTCTTCTTACAATATCTTTTTCTTTTTCAGTAAGTTTTTCATAAATATTATTTAAAGTTTTTGCTTGTGCTTTTGCTTTTACATGTTTTATTGCTTCTATATGTAATGAATGTGGTTTTAGTTTTGTTTCATTTATCAATTTTGTTCTTATATACAATTCATATACACAATCTCCAACATATGCCCAAGTTAGTGGTGGCATTAAATTTACTTCTTGTTCATCTTTTTTTAATTCTATAAAATTAGACAATTTTACCTCCTTGTTCCTCAATCTTTTTTAGAAATGTATCCTAAATTAAGATAGCTGTTTGATTAATAATATATATACAGTGTCTAAACCAAATGTTAATATGGATTATCCTTTTTGGATATTTCAACACTTTCTAAGTTGGTTTTTCTATTGTTATTTTTCCTAATTTTCCATTTTTGAATTCGTCTAGTATTATTCTTGCTGTTTTTTCTTCGTCTATTACTCCACCAGATTTTATACATCCTCTGTTTTTTCCTATTTCTAACATTATTTCATATATATTCATATTTTCTGGTTGGTCTTGTGTAAGTGTTTTTTCTATATATTTTTCATCAAGTTTATATCTTTCTATTAATTTATTTTTATAATTTTTTATTAGGAATTTTGTTAATTGATATGCAATTTCTAACTTGTCCAATATTTCTTCTTTTATAGTTCCTGTAAAACACAAATTTAAAGCTACTTCTTCACTTTCAAATTTAGGCCATAATACTCCTGGTGTATCTAATAATTCTATTTTTTCATTTATTCGTATCCATTGTTTTTGTTTTGTTACTCCTGGTCTGTTTCCTACTCCTGCTGTTGTTCTTTTTGATATTCTATTTATAAATGATGATTTTCCTACATTTGGTATTCCTAATATCATTGCTCTTATTTTTCTTCCTGTTCTTCCTTTTTCTGCTTGTGTTTTTAAATCTATTTGCATTATTTCTTCTATTTTATTTATACATGCTTCTATTCCTTTTCCTGAGTTTGAATCCACTAATACTGCTGGTATTTTTTTATTTTGGAAATATTCTATCCATATTTTGTTTTGTTTATCGTCTGATAAATCACTTTTGTTTAATACTATTATTTTCTTTTTGTTTTTTGTTATTTCTGCTATATTTGGATTTTGACTTGATATTGGTATTCGTGCATCTAGTAGTTCTATCACTATATCTATTAATTTTAGGTCTTGTATTATTTGTTTTTTTGTTTTTGCCATATGCCCTGGGTACCAGTTTATATTTGTTAAATTTTGTCTATTATCCATTTTTATCACTTCCTATTCATTTACCTAAAATGCTTTTTTTATAATTCGTATATCCTTCAATTCTTATTCTTGCCATTCATTGTATCTTATTTTTAGTTTTTTATTGGTACAATTTTTGCTATTTCTTCTTTTTTTATTCTTCCTTCTCTTATAATAAAAGCTTTATCGTCTACTATTTGCACAATTGTAGATACAATATTATTTTCTATATCTCCATAATCTAAAATATAGTCTACTTTGCCATCAAATTCATTAATAATATTTTCTATTTTTTTTTCAACAGGTTTACCCGAAAAATTAGCACTAGGAGCAATAATAGGAAATCCTGATTTTTGAATAATTTTATGTAAAATACCTTTATTTATAAGTCGAGCTGTAAAATATCTTTCACTAGCACATACAATATTAGGCAAAATTCCATTTTTCTTCTTAAATTTTATTGTAAGAGGTCCTGGCCAAAAAGCATCTATTAATTTTTGCTCTAATGGTTTTATACAATCAACTAGTTCTTTTAACATACTTATATCTGAAATTAGAACAATAACAGGTTTAGCTTTAGGTCTTCCCTTGACTTCATACACCCTCTCACATGCCTCTTTGTCATAAGCATTAGTTCCAATTCCATAAACAGTATCTGTTGGAAAAACAACCAGTTTTCCTTCTTTTATAGCATTAGATATTTCAATAATATCAGAATTATCTATTTTTTCTCTTTTTATATATTTTGTCATTTTATTCTAATCTCCATTAATTATTTTTACATTGTTCTATAATTATTTTTATCTGCTCTTTCATCTAATTTTCTATCAAATTCTTCATTTTTATAAAACCAGTCTGTTTTCTTATCTTTTGGATTATTTTTTCTATTTTTATCTAATAATAAATCAATTAAAACGGCTAATGGTATTATTATACCTATAATTGAAAACATCAATTCTGTACTTTGTGTTAAAGTTAATGTATTATTATTTGATATTATATTTAGTTTATTTGTAACATCTCCTCCAAAATACACTGCATGTAGTGCTAGATATAATAAACTTCCTACTAGTTTTCTTTTTACTATTAATATTAAGCATAATAAAGTAGCAAATAATATTACTATTTCAAATATTTCATTTTGTGGTACAACTCCTAAAAAGTCTTTTCCTAATTGTGATGTTAGTGTTATTATTATTCTTATTATCCAAAATACTATCATAAACATTACTAATAAATATGTTGAGAATTTTTTCATAATTTTACCTCCTATATAAGAACAATAGGGGCTTGTTAAAATTTATCCAAATTAACTAATGCTCTTTCAAGCCCCGTTTAATTGTTCGTGTGCCAAATTTATGCAATAAATTTGTGTACATCTCTTTTATATTATAGGGCGTTCTATAACTATAAATTAATATGACTTTCATAATAGAACTTTCCTATAATATAAATAAAGAGCGGATTTGATCCGCTCTAAATTTTAAAATTAATCTACAAAATCAAAATCATCTTTAAATTTTTCTTTGAATATTTCAAATACTTTATTTAATGTTTCTTCATCATCTACACTTACATATGATTCTTCATCAGCCTCTTCATCATCATTATCTTCTACTTTTAATATTACTACTTCCCCTTCGTCTTCTTCTCCTTCTTCTGTTACTGGTAGTAATACTACATATTCTTCTTCATCAAGTTCTATTAAATCTAAAAATTCAAATTTTACTTCATTTCCTTCTTCATCATTTAATATTACTATGTTATCTAAATCTTCTCCTTCAAAATTTTCATCCATAAATTAATTTCTCCTTTCAATTTATAATCATAATACAAGAAATTATTATTTCTTATTTTACAATTTATTTTTATATTTAATTAATTATCTTTAGTACATGTCCCCCCACCATAACATTAGACGGGGACTGTCCTGTTATGGTTAATAAGTAATATCAAC
>CAOSZT010000180.1 GCA_948528155.1 uncultured Clostridia bacterium
TTGTTTTTTTCTTAGTTGCTGTTTTTCTTTTTTGGGAGGTTTTTGGGCTTTTTGTTTTTTTTGTTGTTTCTTTTTTCACATCTTCTGCTTCTTCTGGATTCCATTTTTCTCCTGGTTTTGGTTTGTTCCAAGATATATAATCACATGATTCTGGATTATTTTCACAAATGTAAAAATTTCTTTTTCTTTTTGTTTTTCTTACTTGTACTGTCGCTCCACATTTTGGACATGGTACATCTATTGTTTCTATTATTGGTTTTGCATTTTTACACTCTGGATATCCAGGACAAGCTAAAAATTTCCCATATCTTCCATATTTATATACCATCATTCTTCCACATTTTTCACATTGCACATCTGATACTTCATCTACAAGTTCAACATGTTCTAGTTCTTTTTCCACTTTTTCTAATTCTTTTTCAAATGGTCCATAGAATTCTCTTATCATTTTTTTCCATTCTTCTTTTCCTTCTGCTATTTCATCAAATTCGTTTTCTATTTTTGCTGTAAATTCTACATTTATTATGTCTGTAAAGTTTTCTGTTAATAGTTTGTTTACTATTTTTCCTAATTCTGTTGGTACTAGCTGTTTCTGCTCTTTTTCTATATATCTTCTTTCTAGTATTGTTGTAATTGTTGGTGAATATGTGCTTGGTCTTCCTATTCCTTTTTCTTCTAATGCTTTAACAAGGCTTGCTTCTGTGTATCTTGGTGGTGGTTCTGTGAAGCTTTGTTTTGGATTTATTTTTAGTAGTTTCATTTCTTGTTTTTCTTGTAATTCAGGTAACATTCCTGCTTCTTGTTGTTCTTTTTCTTTGTCTTCTTTTTCGTCTGTTCCTTCTACATATAATATCATAAATCCTTTGAATTTTAAATTTTGTCCATTTGCTTTGAAGTCATAATCATTTGCTTTTATATTTACTGTCATTGTGTCATATATTGCTGGTTTCATTTGACTTGCCATAAATCTGTTGTATATTAGTTTATATAACTTGTATTGCTCTTTTGTTAATTCATCTTTTATGTCGTCAGGCTCTATGTCTGAGTATGTAGGTCTTATACCTTCGTGTGCATCTTGTGCATCTTTGTTTGTTTTATAGTATCTATTTTCATAAAATTCGTCTCCATATGTTGATACTATATGATTTTTAGCTGCTACTCTTGCTTCTTCTGATATTCTTGTTGAGTCTGTTCTCATATATGTTATTAGCCCTACTGTACCTTTGTCTGATATTTTTACTCCTTCATATAGACTTTGTGCAATTGACATTGTTTTCTTTAATGTAAATCCTAGCTTTCTTGAAGCTTCTTGTTGCATTGTACTTGTTGTAAATGGTGGTGATGGGTTTCTTTTTTTCTCACCTTTTTTTATTTCAGATATTATGTATTTGGCTTTTTCTATATTTTTCAATATTTCGTCTACTTGCTCTTTTGAGTTTATTTCTTGCTTTTTACCATTTTTTCCATAAAATTTTGCTTCAAATTCTTTTTTTGATTTTTCATCTTTTAAGTTTGCATATATATTCCAATATTCTTGTGGGATGAAACTTTGTATTTCACTTTCTCTATCTACTATTAATTTTACTGCAACTGATTGTACTCTTCCTGCTGATAGCCCTCTTTTTACTTTTTTCCATAATAGTGGACTTATTTTGTATCCTACAATTCTGTCTAATACTCTTCTTGCTTGTTGTGCATCTACTGTGTCTATATCTATGTTTCTTGGCTCTTGTATTGCTTTTTGTACTGCTGTTTTTGTTATTTCGTTAAATGTTACTCTTGTTATTTTTTCTTTGTTTTCTTCTAATATTTTTGCTAAATGCCATGCTATTGCCTCTCCTTCACGGTCAGGGTCAGTTGCTATATATACTTTTTTTGCTTTTTTTGCGTCGTTTTTTAGTGATTTTATTAGATCTCCTTTTCCTCTTATATTTATGTACTCTGGTTCAAAATCATGTTCTATATCTACACCTAGTTTTGATTTTGGTAGATCTCTTATGTGTCCCATTGATGCTACTACTTTTGTACTTCCTCCTAAGAATTTTTTTATTGTATTTGCTTTAGCTGGTGATTCTACTATTATTAACTTGTCTGCCATATGTCCTCCTTGATTCCTTTTTATTAACTTCTGTTAGTATTCTAAAACATATTTTGTTTTTTTGCAAGTTTTTTCCATTTTTTTTAATTAGAGTTATTTTTTCTTATATTTATAGATTTAAAATTTTATAAAACTAATTTGGTTTGTTAAAACTTTCATTTATTTCCATAATTATATAATTTAGTCTAAAATAAAAAAGGGGCTGTAAAAGTCCCTTTTTTATTTTATTTTTTTGAATTTTCTTGTAACAAACTTAATTGACTAGAACATTTATCACATACTAATTTTTCTTTGTATTCTACTAAATTTTCTGTGTTACCACAGAAAATGCAATTAGGTTCATATTTTTTAAGAATTATCGAAGAATCATCTACGTAGACTTCAATTTGATCTTTTTCGACAATATCAAATTGGTTTCTGATTTCAATCGGAATTACAACTCTACCTAGTTCATCAACCCTTCTTATAATACCAGTAGCTTTCATGTATTTTCCTCCTTAATGTTACTTTTAACAATTTCCGTTATTAATATACCACAAATGATTTGTAAGGTCAATTAAATTGGTATAAAAAATTGAAACAATTAATAAAATTTATGTAGGTGATTTTAATGTTAAATATAGTTTGGCCATTTTTTATTATAATATCTATTATTTTTGCTTTTTTTTCTGGAAATCTTAAGGAGTTAAATAGTTCGATTTTTGAAAGTACTAGTACAGCTGTTAATTTATGTATAACTTTAGTTGGTACTATGTGTTTGTGGAATGGAATTATGCAAATTGCAAGTAAGACTTCTGCTATGCAAAAAATTACTAATGTTTTGAGACCTATTATGAAGTTATTGTTTCCTAATTTGAAGAAAGATAGTAAGCTTTATCAAGAGATTTCTATGAATATGGTTGCTAATATTTTAGGACTTGGAAATGCTGCTACACCTTTACGGAATTAAAGCAATGAAGTCTATGCAAGAGGAAAATTTAGATAAAAAAGTTTTGACAAATGAGATGGCAACTTTTATTGTGTTAAATACTGCTTCTATTCAACTTATTCCTACAACTGTAATTGCAATAAGAAGTTCTTTGGGTGCTGAAAATCCAACTAGTATTATTGTTCCTGTATGGATTGCAACTGTTTGTGCGGCTGTTGCTGGAGTTTTGGCTACAAAAATTTTTATTAAATGTGGAAAGTAATTTTGATAAAATTGTTTTTTAGGAGGAACTGATGAAGTTTATAGAATTTTTTTCTAATGTTGCAATGCCTTTTATGATAATTGTTATAGTTATTTATGGTGTTATTGAAAGAAAAAAGGTTTTTGATATTTTTTTGGATGGTGGAAAAGAAGGTATTAGTATTGTTCTAAATATTTTTCCAACTTTAGTGGGGTTGTTTGTTGCTATTGGTGCTTTGAGAAGTTCTGGAATTATTGATTTTATTGTTGGTTTTTTGACACCTATTTTTAATTTTCTTAGTTTTCCTACTGAAATTTTGCCTTTAGCTCTTATTAGACCTATTTCTGGGAGTGCTTCTATTGCTGTTGCAACTGATATTATGAATACTTTTGGTATAGATACATATATTGGTTTTGTTGCTTCTGTTATTATGGGGTCAACAGAAACTACAGTTTATACTATTGCTGTTTATACTAGTAGTGTTGGAATTAAAAAAACTAGATTTGTTTTATGGGCAGCTTTAATTGCTGATTTTGTTGGAATTCTTACTAGTATACTGATTTGTCGATTTTTGTCATAATTTTTTTGTTGACATTTTATGGAAAATAGTGTAAAATACATTTATGAAAAATACATGTTCCTAGAACTTAAGAATCTTAGATAAGTTTATGATAGGAGGTCTCATGATTTTTAAATTCATTTTATTTATTTCTGTTTTTTTTGTAGTCAAAAATATTGTTGCAAAAATATTGGCAATAATAATTCAAAAAAAAATCAAATAATATAAATATTAAACAACTGAAGTGACTCAACAGAGAATTGCAAAAGG
>CAOSZT010000181.1:0-2171 GCA_948528155.1 uncultured Clostridia bacterium
TACTACACTAGGAATATACATATCTTCATCTATTAAAGCTTTATTTTCATCTTGATCATAATATCCATATGTTACAGCACTTAATTTTAGTATTGCAGGATATTCATTTTTTCTTGGAAAACTTTCACATACAAAACTTTTTCCATTATCTATATTGATTAAACAATTTTTTAAATTTACTTTTTTGAATTTTTTATTATTTATATTTGGATCTCCAAACATTTCGACAAACTGTGCTTTAATTAAATCTTCATATAAACATTTTTGTTCTTCTTTTATATCTATTAGTTTTTGTATTTTATTTAATTTATTTACTATTTCTTTTTGTGCTTCTATATTAGGAACATCTATCTCTAGTTCTTGAAAGTCAGTTTTATTTATAATTGGAACTACTGGTGCATTTGCTTTTTTTCTTAAAACATCTGCTTTTGAGATTAACCAATAGGCTAAATACCTATTATCTATTATATCCTTGTTTGGTATTACTGCATTTATTTGTTGATTGAAGGCACTTTCTTGTTCTATGATTCCTACTTTTCCTATTATTCCTATACAAGTTACAAGTACACTACCTTCTGGCAATATTCTTGCTTTTCCTTTTGCGTTATTTGAAATATAATTAACTGATTCTTTAAATTTATTTATCCTACCATCTTTAAAATCTGTAGGTGTAAAAAAATTTATATCATTTGAATTATAATATTCTTCATTTTTTTTACTTGGTGTATTTCCAGTTATAATAGTACCTACATCTTTCAATTTCATTTTCTTTATCATAGTATTTCCTCTAACTCATCTAAACATTTTAAAAATTCGTTTTCATTTTCTCTTATTCTTTTTAATATAATTTTTGGATCTTCATATTCTTTCTTTTCTGCAACAATCTCTTTATACTTATTAATTGATAAATCATATCCATTTTCTGCAATTTCTTCTTTTGTTACAAAAAATGATTTTTCTGTTCTTTTTCTGTTTTGCTCTTCCTCTGCTTCTCTATTTTTAAACCTTTCAATAATATCTGGAATATCATTCTCTTTTACTGGTTGTCTTTGGTCATCTAAACTAAATCCATCTGCAGTCATATCATAAAACCATACTTTATCTGTTCCACCTACACCTGTTTTTGTATATATCATTATTGCTGTTGATACTCCTGCATAAGGTTTAAATACTCCACTTGGCATTGAAATGATTGCTTCTAATTTATGATTTTCTACTATTTCTTTTCTTATTGATTTATGAGCATTTGAACTTCCAAATAATACTCCATCTGGAACGATTGAAGCTACACGTCCACCTGTTTTTAATATTTTTAAGAATAATGCTAAAAACAATAATTCTGTTTTCTTTGTTTTTGTTACTTCCAATAAGTCTTTTGAAGTTCTTTCACTATCAATAGACCCCTTGAATGGTGGATTTGCTAAAACTAACGTATATTTGCTCTTATCTTCATTGTCTTCTGATAAAGAATCTTTATAATCAATGTTAGGATTTTCTATTCCGTGTTGCATTAAGTTCATTGCACTAATTCTAAGCATTGTTCTATCCATATCAAAACCATAAAACATTGTATTATTAAAATGTTCTAATTTATCTTGATAATTAAATAAATCTGGTTCATTCTTTCTCAAATATTCTCCTGCTTCTACTAGAAATCCTGCACTTCCACAAGCTGGATCTACAATAACGTCTTTTGATGTTGGATTCATTAACTCAACCATCATTCTTATAATATGTCTAGGTGTTCTAAACTGACCATTTGTTCCTGATGTTGCTAATTTTGAAAGTAAATATTCATACAAATCTCCCTTTGTATCTCTATCTTTCATATCTATTTTATCTATTGCTGTTACTACTTTTTGTAATACTATTGGTGTTGGAACTAAAAATATTGCTTCTTCCATATATTTTGCATAACTTGATTTTCTATCATTTCCTAATGTTTTTATAAAAGGAAATACTTCTTCTTGAACTGTTTTAAACATTCTTGAAGCTTCAAAATCTTTGAATACACTCCATCTACAATTTTGATGTTCTTTGTCAAATATTCGTTTTGATTCTATTCCTAAAAGTACATCATCTCTTTCATTTTTTAATTCAGTTTCATCTAATCCTTTTATAAATAATAAATATGTAATTTGTTCTATTACTGTTAGTGGATTTGCAACTCC
>CAOSZT010000181.1:2181-4091 GCA_948528155.1 uncultured Clostridia bacterium
TTATAAATAATAAATATGTAATTTGTTCTATTACTGTTAGTGGATTTGCAACTCCTCCTGAATGAAAAGTTAGCCATATTTTATCTATTATATTCCTTATATTATTATCCATTTTCTCCCCCATTACAATTATTCGATTTTATTCTATCATAATTTTAATTTTTCCTCAATAAAATTATCATTTTTAATGGCTAAAAAAAATAGTTAAGAATTTATAATTTCAACTATTTGCATTTATTTTATATATGGCAGGATAAGGAAAGCAGATACTTTCCTACCAACACATAGAAAGACAATCTTTCTAATCCTCTGTTAATACCAAAAGATTGCAGATAATATGCAGAGTGCATACATTTCAGTGTATTGAGTTTTATTAAATATCTATTTTACTATATTTACATGATTAACCTTATTTTATATATATGAATTTTACTCATAGTCGCAAAAAATGCGAATTTGAACTTTGAAATAAAAAAACAGTATGTTCTTTATAGAACATACCAAATAATTATTAATTAATAAAATTTTCTAAATTTAATTTAACTTCATTCCAAACCGTTTGTAAATTATCAATTAATGGATTCATTTTTTCCCAATTTAATTGAAAAGAATAAGCATGTCTATAAAAATGTCTAAAAGTTGCATATTCTCTTAATTTTAAGTATAATTCCTCATTAAGAACTTCATTTCTTTTACTGTTTTCGCTTGCCATCTGATGTAACAATTCTTGATGAGATTTGTTACCATTTGGAACAATACCATCTATATTTTTAGCTATTATTTCAAAAATATTTTCTAATCCGTTATAAAAAGAATGCAATACGCTACCTAATATAGTCATATCAAATAAATCTGGTGTTTGCATTTCTATTTTCTTAAATATCAAATCATATTCCAAAAATAATTTATCTATATCATTTATTTTAAATCTAATTTGTTCTTTTATTAAATTATCCAACTTTTAACAAACCTCCAACTTTCAATAACATTTGTGAAAAACGATTTTGCTTATCATCTAAATCTATAAGATCAAATTCATTTTTAAGTTCAAACATTAATATACTTGCTACTTTGTAAAAATCTTTTTCATTTAATCCTTTAACTGCAATATCTATATCTGAACTTTCATTAAATTTTCCATTTGCAATAGAACCAAAAATAAATACTTCTTTTGCTCCATTTTCTTTTAATATTTGTGTTGCTTTTTTTATATCTTCTTGATATGAATATGGTAAATTGCTTAATTTATCAACCATTTTGCATACCTCCTTAACTATAATTAGTATAACATATTCTTATAAAAAGTAAAATATCTTTTTATATTATTTTCAATATTCTCCAAAATAGAGAATATTAAATATTTTACATGAGTTCCATTTTGGAATTTTTGCTATATCTTCAACTTGTGCAAAAATTGCACAAGTTGAAATTATAAATTTGCATATAAAGTTTTTAAAAATTCTGGATTATATCTCTCCCTTCATAATTTCTAATTCCATTATATTTTTTATAATTTTTATTTTTACTTTTTAATACATTAACATTTTTGAGTATATCTTGTTGAACTTTTTGATAATACTCATCTTGTACTTTTTTATAATAGGTATCATCATTTTTGCGTATAGGTTTAATCTTTCTATATAAAATCTCTTTATGATTATTTTTATAGAAATAGTAATTAAAAGTGTATCCTTTTTTATTCAAACTATTTATAATTCTTGATATTTGATTTTTCGTTACACCAAAAATCTTATGAAAATTTTCATTGTTCAATGTGTATTGTTTATGAACATTGCTATAATATAAAGCAATTGAATAAATAAATGAATAAGAAATTAAACGATGTAAGTTTCAGAAAAAAACTCCACTAGAAGCTCTTGGCAGATAAAACTTACATCTTAAATGTCCAA
>CAOSZT010000182.1 GCA_948528155.1 uncultured Clostridia bacterium
ATATTAATAGGAATAATGCTTTTTATAAAAACAATATATTTTTACAAAAATACAATATTTATAAAAACGCAAATGCAAATGCAAACACTAATAGGAACATTAGCATTTATATTAGCAATAATATGTATATTAATGATATTTCCAAATAAATTAAAAATAAAAATAACAATAATAGTGAGTTTTTTAATAAGTTTGTTATTATTAGCAGATAACATATATTATATATATTCAAGCAATTTTTTATCAGTTGAGCAAATAACTAATTTACAATATACAGAGCAAATAATGGATACAATTCCAAATTTAATAAAATTAAGTCAAATCATATATTTTATAGATTATATTATAATTGGAATTTTATATTTAACAAAAATAATAAAAGAGGAAATTGGAAAAAGAAATAGTAAAAAACAAAATATAGTAAATGCAGTGATTGCAACATTTGGAGTAATTATATTTTGTTTTATAGGATATGACTTTATACAAAAAGGAACAAAAAATTTATGGAACAAAACTTTACAAATATCAGAGTCAACAATATATGGTTATCATATATCAGACATTATAAACTCTTTAAACTATTCAAAAAAGGCAATTTACAAACAATACAGTGAAATGATAATAGATTATAACATATTAAAAGAACAATACAATGAAATTTATCCAGAAATAAAATATGATTATGCAGGACTACTAGAAAACAAAAATATACTAATTGTACAATTAGAGTCTGTTCAAGAATTTGTAGCACATAAAACAATAAATGGAAAAGAAATAACACCAAATTTAAACAAGTTTTTAGATGAAAACATAGAATTTACAAATATGCATATGCAAAGTTACTCATCAACATCAGATTCTGAATATACACTAATAACCTCAACATATCCAATGGAAAATGGAATGTCATTTAGTAAATATTTTTTAAATACATATGATAATATATTTAAAATGTTTAATAACAAAAAATATTATACTTCATATATGCATGGAAATGTAGCATCATTTTGGAACAGAGGAAATGTATATTCAAGAATGAATTTAGATGAAACTGTATTTATAGATAAATTTGAGGACACTACAGAAATGATTTCAGGTTATTTATCAGATCAATTATTTTATAAACAAGCAGTAGAGAAAATAAAACAACAGCAAACAGAACCATTTATGACATTTTTGGTATCTTCATCATCACATACAGCCTTTGATTTACCAGGAATAATAAATAGACAAGATAAAATAAATATTGATGTTGGAAAATATAAAGATACATTTTTTGGGAATTACTTAGAATCAATGAATTATGCTGATTATGCTTTTGGTATTTTAATTGAAGAACTGAAAAAAGCTGATTTATATGAAGATTTAAGTATTTTAGTATTTGGTGATCATAATGGATTAAGTATGTATAATGATGATTTACAAGAATTTTTAAAAGAAAGCAAACCAGATTTAACAGATATTGATCTAAAATTAAATTATACAAGAGTATTATGTGCAATGAAAATCCCAAATGAAAAAAATCATATAAAAATAAATAAAGTTATAAATAAATTAGACCTAAAACCAACCTTTGCATATTTATGTAATTTAGAAGATGGCTTTTCTTTAGGAACAAATATTTTTGGAAGTAAAGATTTTATATGCTTAAATAATGAAAGAATTATAGCTCAAGATTATTATTATGATGGAGAGTGGTATTATATAAATTCAGGAGAAAGGGTAGATTTTGACAATATTTCTGATAATGAGCAAAATAAATTGCAGAAATATTATGATTGTATGAAAAAAGAGTTAGATATTTCATTTTCAGTTAATATAAATGATTTGTTGAAAGGGAAGATTTATGAATGATGATAGAATTATAAATCCAGAGTTGGAAAATGATGGAGAAGAAAAACTAGAAAATACAATAAGACCACAAATTTTAGAGGAATATATTGGACAAGACAAAGTTAAAGAAAATATGAAAATATATATAGAAGCAGCAAAAAAAAGGGAAGAGGCACTAGACCATGTATTATTATATGGACCACCAGGACTTGGAAAAACAACATTATCAAATATAATTGCAAATGAAATGGGATCAAATATAAAAATAACTTCAGGACCAGCAATAGAAAAACCAGGAGATCTAGCTTCATTATTAACTAATTTGTCAGAAAATGATGTACTTTTCATAGATGAAATTCATAGACTTAGTAAAAATGTAGAAGAAATATTATATCCAGCATTAGAAGATTACACATTAGATATAATAATAGGAAAAGGACCAACAGCAAGGTCAATAAGATTAGATTTACCCAAATTTACTTTAATAGGAGCAACAACAAAAGCAGGATCTTTGTCTACTCCTTTAAGAGATAGATTTGGTATAGTTAATAGACTAGAATTATATTCTGTAGAAAATTTAACTAAAATAGTAAAAAGGACAGCTAAAATATTAGAAGTCAAAATTGAGGAGGAGGCTGCAATAGAAGTTGCAAGAAGATCAAGAGGAACTCCTAGGATTGCAAATAGATTATTAAAAAGGGTTAGAGATTATGCTGCTGTTTTAGGTAATGGTGATATCGATTTAAAAATTGCTAAACATACTTTGAATAAATTAGAAATTGATGAATTAGGTTTAGATGAAATTGACAGAAAATTACTAGATACTATGATTGTTCAATATGCTGGAAGACCAGTAGGAATTGAGGCTTTGGCTGTTACTATTGGAGAAGAAGTTGATACTATAGAAGATGTATATGAGCCATATTTAATTCAAATTGGTTTTATTGCTAGAACTTTGAGGGGGAGAATGGTATTACCACCAGCTTATAGACATCTTGGGTATCAGTATGAAGAAAGTTAAACACATAATTATTATTTTTGTTAATTAAATGTGGAAGGATGAAAAAGTGAAAAAGAAAGAAATATTATTAATATCATTTATATTTATAGCAATATTTTCAATAATTATAATAAAACCAATAAATGATCTAGACGAAATATGGAATTATAACACAGCAAGAGCCATAGTAGAGGGGGGAGTTCCATATAAAGATATAAGTATGATAACAACACCGTTATTACCAATTATAACAGCATTGGTATTAAAAATAATATCAAATGAACTAATGATTTCGAGAATATTAGCAATAATAATTTGTACAGGAATAATCTATACAACATATAAAATTTTAAAAAAATTAATAAAAGAAGAAAATATAAGTTTAATATTAACTGCATTAATAGGTATATTATATAGAGATGTATATTGTATAGATTATAACATATTAGTGCTATTTATATCACTAATAATACTATATCAAGAATTAAAAAATATAGAAAATGTGCAAAAATATAATAAAAAATATGAATTAATAATAGGAATATTAGCAGGACTAGCAATATGCACAAAACAAAGTATAGGAGCAACACTTGCAATAATAGTTATTATATATAGATGTTTATATGTAGAAAATAAAGAACAATTAAAACAATATATGAAAATAGCATTTACAAGAATAATAGGAATATTAATACCGGTAATAATAATGTTTGTTTATTTAATTTTGACAGGAGCATTAACAGAATTTATAAATTATGCAGTATTAGGAATAAGTACATTTTCTAATAAAATACCATATATAGAATTATTACAAAATGATAAAATAGAAATAAAAATATTATCAATATTAATGCCAATATCAATTTTTATAATGGCAATTACAGTAGTAATATCAAAAATATCAAAGAAAGTAAAAAAAGAAAATGAAAATTTACTAAAAATATTAACAATATTGGTATATAGCTTATCAATAATAATAGTAATGTATCCAATATCAGACGAAATACACTTTTTAATAGGAAGTTTAATACCAATAATTGGATTAATTTATATAATAATA
>CAOSZT010000183.1 GCA_948528155.1 uncultured Clostridia bacterium
CATCACCATAATTATATTATTATATTTTTTTAAAAAAATCAATATTCCCGACCACTTTTATGTATAAATATATAAAAAATGGTCGGGAAACGGCATTTTTTTTATAAATCTTTATTTTCTTCCATCCAAATTTTTAGCTGTTCTTCGGTAATTTTTTCTTTTTTAAATTCTTTAATTTTTTCTTGTGCAGCTTTCTTCCAAGTATTAAATTTCTTCTTATCTTTTTCAGAAGTATTTGGATTTCTACTTAATTCCATTAATCTTTTTTGATATGTTCTTCTATAAATTAAAAGACCTTCAACTTCTTTAACATTTTTAGCATATGCAGTACGAGCTCCTAGTTCTCTACATTTCTTTCCATTTCCAGAACGAGGTGTTAAATCACAATAAACTTCAGCTTGTCTATTTACTGGAATAAAATATCTGCCACAATGTTTACAAGTTTTAATTGTTATATTATTATTTACCAATTCACTTAAAACTATAAAACAAATATTATCTAAATACCTACTTGAATATTTAATACCATTTTGCATATTTATGCCATTTATTCCTTGTGTAAGTTCACTTAATTTAGCAGAAACAAAATCATTCTTAAAAATACTCAAGGAATTTAATAATACTTCTGTATTTTGTGTATGTTTATTTATTAAATTATGTTTTAACGAATATGCTTGAAATTTTGTATATGGTTCATATTCTTTATCTTCTTCATTTCCATTTAAATTATATATGTAATCTACACATTCTTTTAATTCTAATTGAAGTCCATATAATTTTACTTGAGCACTTTCAAAAATTCCTTTTGCATTTGCTATAAATGAATTTATATCTGTATATGATAATCTCATTTTTTTACTAGAATATTTTTCTATTATTCCCAGTCCATAAGCATATATAAAATCTTTATATGCATGTCTCCAATCATCTAATCTAGCATTTAAGAAATTTATTAAAAGCATACCATATCGTTCTTCATAAGGATTATATAAATCTAGTGGTTTTGGTTTTAAAGCGTTTTTTATATATTCAGCTCGATTCCTTTTAGGAGAAACTTTAGGTAAGAAGCTATCAGTATAGTATATGTAAGAATATTTAGAGTTTTTACTAGTAGCAATTTTTGAGTTATATAATGTTAAAGTGGTAGTATAATACTCTTTTTTATTATTTTTATCAAACCATATGTAAAAGCCTTTTTCGTTAGATAAATCAGCTTTATTATTCATTAGTATTTTTTCCTTTCATAAATATTTTGTGAGAAATTTTAGAAATTTGGTAAATTGTATTGACATCTTATAATACCTTTAGTATAATAACAATGCAAATCAAAAGTAAAATTTCTCACTATCTATTTTAATAATACTACAAAACAAAGAATTATGCAATAGAAATTGAGAAATTTAATAGCAACGAAAGGAGGAATGCTAATGTTAGAAGTTAAATCTAAAGAAAAACCAATGCCAATAATTTATACCACAAAAGATATTTGCAAAATGTTTCATATTGGTAGAGTAAAATGTTTAGAACTATTTCACAGAGCTGATTTTCCAGCACAGAAATATGGCAGAGGTTTCGGAATTGAAGCAAATGCTTTAAGAAATTATATGAGTTCTAGGCATATTATTTGCTAGAAAGCAAAAGAGATTTAGAAATCGCACTTCTAAACCTCTACTAAGTACAAGGGAATGTCTTCCCTATAAACTCACAAAATTATTATAGCACAAGTAAGTATTTACTTGCAAGACATTCCCTTTAAATTTTTATGAAGGGAGTAAAAATGAGTAAGAAGAAAGACTTTGTCGAAGGTATCGACTATGTTATTACAATTAGAAAAAGAAAAAAGTTTATAAAGAATCCAAAGAAAAGCATTTGTCCTATATGTGAAAATTGCAATCATAAGAATTTATGTTTAAATCGTAGAAATAAAGAAACTATGGAAAGATGTAATAAATGTAAAAATTGCAGTGATAACACTTTATGTGATAAGTTTAATTTTTATGATGAATACGAAGGAAGATTATTAAAACTTGGAATAAATGCAAATACAGGAAAAGCTATTAGACAATCATTTTCTGGTAAATCGGAAGAAATTGTTTTAGAAAAGTTGAAAGCACAATATATAAAAAACAAAGAAGAAGGAATTAAAGAAACTATTTATACACCAAATGAAGTGTCAATAATTGAATTAGCTAAAGAAATCGAAGAAAACAAATATAAACTTTCAGCAACTCATGGCTCTGGTTATAATAGAAATATGCAAACAATAAAAGCTTGTAGTGCATACAACTTTATGTTCAAACCTATTCAAAATGTGACGAGAAATGAGATTGAGAGATTTTTACAAGCAGAACGACATAAATCTAATTCCACTATATCAAAGGAATATAGCATAATAAAAAATGCTTTTGATTTAGCTTATAAAAAACATCTTATAGATAAAGAAATTGCTTTGGATTTTAGTATTGATCCAATAGAAAAGCCTAAAAGTCATAAAGAAGATAAAGATGTTGTAGCATTTACAATAAAAGAAGAATATATATTAATTCAATATATGAACACTCATTATACACAATACAATAATATGCTACTATTAGCATTATATACTGGCATGAGAATTGGAGAGGTATTAGCATTAACTACAGATGATTTTAATTTTGATGAAGATTATGGAACAATTAGTGTTAATAAAACAATTACTAAAAATAAAAGTGGAAAAAGAATAGTTGGAAATGTTACTAAAACGAAAAATGGTAAAAGAAATTTACATTTAGATAAAAATTCAAAAGAGATTTCAGAAAGAGCAATTAATGAAATGACATCAAATAAAAGGAATATGATATTTCTTCGAAAAGATGGCAAGATATACGAAAATAGTCAAGTAAATAGTGCATTTAAACGAATTTGTAAAAATGCTGGAATAAAAGTTATCATGACTAAACACAAGAAGGATTCTAAAACAAAAGGCATTCACTATGTAAATCAAAAAACAAGTGATGTAAATGTTCATATGTTAAGACATACATTTGCAACTAGGTGTATAGAGGCAGGTATGGATTTAGCAACATTACAGAAGGTTTTAGGACATGCTAACATTCAAACTACAATAAATATTTATGGAGATATATTTGATTATCATCAGAAAAATCAAATGTATAAATATACAGAATATATGCAAAAGATGAATGAAAAATATGAAAAGATATTCGAAAATAATACGATAAAAGAATAGGATAATAATAAATAATTTGATAGAAAAATATATTCCCGACAATGTCGGGACAAAGATACGAAATTTGAAAACACTTGATATAAGCAGAGATAATAGCAATTTTAATTTGCTCATCTGCACCAACGACGTATCTGTTCGAACTAAATTGAACAGATAGATACGAAAATCAATCAGAAAATAAAATCTGGTTGATTTTTTTGTTGTTTAAAAACAATATAAAAATCATCCAAATGAAAGACCAACTATCAAAAGTCAAGTCTTTTTTGAAAAAAACTTCTAAAAAAAGAAAATAATATTTTAGAAATGTGAAAAAGACTTTAATGAGAACATTAAAGTTATGTAAAGTTATTGTAGTACATTGAAAATTAGAAATTATATATATTATGAAAGTTTAGGTGGTCTATAATCTCTATTTTCTTTTAAGACATGAAAAATAATTCCTAATAGTTTTCGTTCGACACCAGTTAAAGCAACATAATGATGTTTCCCTTCAGCACGTTTTTTTATGTAATAATCATGCATTATAGGGTCATTATTAGCAGCAACCATAGCAGCAGTATATAAAGCATGTCTTAAATAAGGAGAACCTCTT
>CAOSZT010000184.1 GCA_948528155.1 uncultured Clostridia bacterium
TTAAATTATGATAATAAAATAAATATTTTAAAAATAATCTACTTTAGTAATTTATGTGATACAAAATTATTTAAAAAATTATTTATAAATTTTTATAGATGTGATGAAACTTTTGATAAAATGTTATTAGAAATAGCTTGTAGCTTAAGATCCAAAAGTATTAAAAATATAGGTTATCAATTATTAAATAGTAAGTATAGTTCTTATGGGATAAGAATCATTTTGAAAAATTATAATTATAGTGATTATAAAGTGATAAAAAAAAGTATAAGTCATCTAAAAATTGATTATGAGAATAAGAGCGGATGGTTTGAAGTTGAGAATGAACTTATTATGTATTTTAATAAAAGAAAAATAGATTATAGACTTTTAAATGAAATGAAATATTTTTTGAAAAATGGTTTATCTTCTATGACTAGATATAATTTGACAAAAATTCTAATCAAGTATTGTTTTCTTAATGATAGTGAAATAAAAAATTTAAAATTAGATGCAAATGTACAAATAAGAAAATTTCTAAAATCAAAATGAAACTAATAAAGTTGTTAAATCATTATATGAACTTATAAGAAATAATTGATTCAAAAAAGAACACATATTTTGTTGGAATAGAAGCAAAAGTGGCTGCATTTACAGCTCGTGGTGGAGTAGAATTTGATATTTTTGATACACAAATTGAAGTTGGTGGGTCTGTAACTGCTTTATCTGCTGGAATACAATTCGGTATAGCTATTAAAGATGGTGAATTCTATTATAAGAGTGGATTTGCTCTATTATTTGGTTATGATTTTTATATAAGAATTAAGTTTGCATAGGAGGGAAAAATATAGTGAATAAACATTATTATAGTTTTGGTAATCCTTTTAAAATAAAATTTAGAAAACATTATTGCTATAAATGTGGAACAGACCTATCAATTATTACCCATAAAAAAATAGTTTCTCCAAAATCTGAAGAAGCAAAATATTATGATTTTAGTAATGGTGTAGATGGTGGAGTTATGGTTGGTTCATGTGAATTTATTCATAAAGTATTTTATTGTTCCACCTGTTTAGAGGAAATCGAATTTGTGTCCCAGTTGAGTTTTGAAGATTTAAACAATTTTATTAAAAAACTTAAACGGAAATTTTTAAAAAAAGGAATTACTTTGGCATTCAAAAAAACATTTGAAACGAAAGAAAACAAATATGTAGATAAAGTCACTAAGTTGGAAGATATTGAAAATTTTTGTCTATTCATTTATGTGAATGATAAAGAAATATTTGTATCAAAATTCCCTTTGTTAAGAAAAAAAAGTTGGGAACGACCATATTATTTTAAGATTAATGCAAAAGAAGTTGTTGAATATTTAAATCGTAAATTACTTGAATAGAAGTTCAAAGTGGGTATCCCACTTTGTAGGGTATCGAGAATGCATATGTTGCATTCTCCTTATCCTGCCTAAAAAATATTAAATAATGCAACAAAATCATTCCTAGCAACCTCCATATATGAACAAAATATTGATAAAATTTTAATAGTTTATAGGGCCTTTAATTTTACATAACTCCTGTGAATTTTGTTGATCCTAGTGGACATACTCCAAAATGGTTACAGGGATTGGCTATAGGATTAGCTATGGTAGGTACTATTCTTGTAGTAGGTGCGATTGCAGCACTAACTATGGGAGTAGGAACAACAATTATGGCAACTACTATGGCTGGCGCAGTTATACATGGAGCTGCTGTAGGAACATTGATTGGTGCAGGGATTGGAGTCGTTGCTGGCGGTATAATTGGTGGTGCAACTACAAACTGGTCTACTGAAAGAATTTTAGTAGGAATAGGAATCGGTTTTGGTGGTGGTGCTATTATTGGTGCTATAGTTGGTGGAAGTATAGGTGCATTTCAATACACGAGTGCAGTTAGTCAGTGGGGGTCTGCAGGTGGCAGAACAGCGCAACAAAATATGATTCATCATTTTAACAAGCATGTAATCGGAGACGGACATAGTTATCTTGGAAAAAATGTTATTCAATATAAAAAAAATGCTAGCAATTTCTTTAAAAACAATAGTTCTTTAATGAAGTTAACTAGTAGTGGAAATTATGTTATTAGAGCATCTTTTGCTGGGCATAGTGCTGGAGGCTTCTTTGATTTAGCAGGAATAATATTTTCATTTTTCTAAATATGGGAGGATTAATATGACTTATACTAATGAGGAAAAGCGAGTTGCAAAAGATTTTATTGATTGTAAGATTCCAAATTATATTTATGATTATGATGAAGAATTCAATAAAAAGCATAATTTAAGTGTTGACACTATGGAATATTATGAAGCATTATTTGATTTTGCTCATTGTATTATAGATGGTATTAATCTTGAATCTAATTTTTCAATAACTTTAAAGAATAAAGAATTTTATTTTTTGATTAAGCAACAAAATAAGAATTTTATCGAACAAAATTTTTGCGACAAAGCAAGTAAGTTGTTTGAAGTAATTAGAAAATATATAGAAATTTAAAATAAGAATTTTCTAGCAAAAAAAATAATATTTATTTTAAAGTGGTAGTAATGTAATTAAGCATTACCAAATGGACCTTAGACGATTTAATACCAACTACAAATTACTGTGGTTGGTATTTTTTTGTGGCAGAACAAGAATAAAATTGGGTTTCCCAATTGTTTAAAATACAAAAGTGTGGCACTTTTCTTAACCTGCCGATTTTTTTGAAGATTTTGCAACAAATTATATTGCTATTATCTATTGAGAATTAAATTTCAAATAGATTAAAAAATAGAATTTTATAATGTTTTATGCTATAATTTTAATGATGAACTAGGAAAATACAAAATGAATAATGAGATTGTAAGGCTTACTTTAGACTAAACAGTAAACTTTTTTGAGCGATATAAGTTTTGAATTTCTTGACTTATAAAGAATATCTTTACAGAAGGAGAACTGAATGTCTTAAATCGTATCCTTTCTGCATTAAATCAAATTTCAATGAAAATGGAAGATTGGGGTCAGAATTCAAATGACTTTTTTAAAATGACGAAAAAAGAAATTTTAGCTCAAAAAGGTACCAAATTCTTATGATGAAACTTAAAAAAGGCTCATGAGGAATATGAAACATTTTATGCATAAAATTTAACTAAAGCAGAAAAAGATTACATTGAAGTTTTAAAACTATTAGAAAAGAATTAATTAAACCATATTTTATAATTAAAGGAAGGAAAATGAAATATATGAGAAGATATATATATTCTAATTTGTTAAAAATAATTTTTTTTCCATTATTTCTATGTATTATTATATTATCATTTATTTATTTCATTTGTTCTTTAAGTTTGGATAAAATATTTAACTTACCAAGTTTATTAATTTTTATCTCTTGTTGTCTTTTATGGTTTATTCTTATCATTGGGATTATTATTTTAAATAAACGTTCGAAAAATTATTTATTTGTTGAAAAAGATAAAATAATATATAAGGGAAAAACTATTTATAAAGATAGTTTAACTATGAAATACTTTAAATTTCATATATCTTTAATTGCTCCAAACTTAGTTATTCCTAAATTGCATATTAATGGAAATGGGCTATCTGTCATATGTTATCTTTCTAAAAAAGAGATAAAAAAATTAGAGAATTTTGGTTATGAAATTAGATGGATATAAAATTTATACAAATATGAACAATCAATAAATTGACTTAACAAAGTAAGTAAAAACCTAAAAAAACAAAGAAAAAATGTAAAAAGAAGTAGAAAAAGAATACAAATAATTGCCAAAAAAGCCATAATATGCTATAATTCAAAAACAAAATAAAGCGA
>CAOSZT010000185.1 GCA_948528155.1 uncultured Clostridia bacterium
CCTCTGTCCCGTCCCTTCTGTCCTTTTTAGCAACGTCCCTCTTTCCCGTTTTCCCAAGGAGTGCCTTCTTTTCATGTTCTTCTATTCTTCCCAGAATGCTTTATAAGTTTGGTAAGCTGAGTAAATATCGAATTTGCTTGTAACTTCATAAGGAGCATGCATTGAAAGAAGTGGAACACCACAGTCTATAACATCAGCACCTTTATTTGCTAGAATATATGCTATTGTACCTCCTCCTCCAATGTCTACTTTTCCAAGTTCTGCAATTTGGTATTTTATATCTTTTTTTTCTAAAATATTTCTTACCCAAGCCACATATTCTGCATTTGCATCAGAGGCTCCTGATTTTCCTCTTGCTCCTGTGTATTTGTTTAGACTTATTCCTTTTCCTATAAATCCTGCATTTAGTTTGTCTGATACAGAAGCATATATTGGGTCAAATCCAGCATCTACATCTGCTGATAACATTTTTGAGAAACAGAATATTTTGTCTAGTAAGTTTGGTTTGTTTATTTCTAGTTTGTTTAGTATTTCTGATATGAAAAAGTCAAACATATGTGATTCCATTCCTGTATTTCCCATACTTCCTATTTCTTCTTTGTCTGATAATATACATACTGCTGTATTTTTTACATTTTGTAATGTCATCATTGCTCTTAATGATGTATATGCACATATTTTGTCATCTTGACCGTATGCTGCTACCATACTTGAGTCAAATCCTAGACTTCTTGCTTTAAATGCTGGTATTATTTCTAATTCTGAGCTCTGTAAGTCTGCTTCTATTATTCCATATTTTTCGTTTAGTATTTTTAGTATGTTTAGTTTTACTTTTTCTTTTGCTTTTTCGTCTTTATATGGTATGCTTCCAATTAAAAGATTTAAGTCTTCCCCATCTATTCCATTTTTTAATTTCTTTTCCATTTGATCTTGTGCTAAATGTGGTAATAAGTCTGTTATTGTGAATATCGGATCATTTTCGTCTTCTCCTATGTTTACTGTTATTTTTTCTCTATTTGGTTTTACTATTACTCCATGTATACTAAGTGGTATTGTTGTCCATTGATATTTTTTTATTCCTCCATAGTAGTGTGTTTTTAAATATGCTAACTCTGAATCTTCATATAGTGGGTTTGGTTTTAAGTCTAATCTTGGTGAGTCTACATGTGATCCTACTATGTGTAATCCTTTTTCGATATTTTCTGTTCCTATTATTGCTAAATACATGCTTTTTTCTCTATTTATAAAATATATTTTATCTCCTGCTTGTAATTTTTCAAATTCCATTATGTCTTTATATCCATTTTCTCTTGCTACTTTTATTGTTTCTTGTATGAATTCCCTTTCTGTTTTTGCTTTGTTTAAAAAATCCATATATTCTTTTGAAAATTTGAATATTTCCTCCTTTTTGTTGTTGTCTACTGTTTCCCATCCATTTTCTTTTTGTCTAAAAAGTTTTTTTTCTAAATTTTCTTCCATTTTTATCCTCCTTAGTTTGATTTTTTTTAGTATATCACTTTATTATTTATTTTTCCACTTTTTTTTGTATTTATAATATTATTTTTGTAAATAATATTTATTAGTTAGAATTAACATAAATATAGTTATTAAAGATATTAATATATTATAGATATTTGATTTTAGTTTGTTAAAAATTGGAGGTTTTTATGAATTCTTTATGGTTATGTGATGATTTTAAGGATAATCGTTTTTTCGGTTTAGATAAAGATGTTTTTTGTGATGTTTGTATTATTGGTGCTGGTATTTTTGGGCTTACTTGTGGTTATTATTTGTCTAAATTAGGGTTTAAGGTGGTGGTAGTTGATAAGTATGATGTTGCAAGGAAGACTACTGGTCATACTACTGCGAAAATTACTTCTCAGCATGGTTTATTTTATACTTATTTAGTTGATACTTATGGTGAGCAGTTTGCTAAGGATTATCTTTTTGCTAATGAGAATGCTATTGAAAATATTAAGGATATTATTGATACAGAACATATAAATTGTGATTTTGAAGTTCAGTCTAGTTTTGTTTATTCTACTGATATTTCTGATGTTGAAAAGATTAAAATGGAAGTTGATTGTTTAAATTCTATTGGGTTTCCTGCTAATTTTGTTACTAAATGTGGTTTGCCTTTTGAAATCGCTGGTGGTGTACAATTTAAAAATCAGGCTCAGTTTAATCCTATTAAATATGTAAATGGGCTTTGTAATTGCATTATTAAAAATGATGGTAATATTTATACTAATACTACTGTTTATGATGTAAAAAATGATGATGATTTGTTTTCTACTTTTACTGTTGGTGGCACTATTAAGTCTAAGTATATTATTCTTGCTTCTCATTATCCTTTTATTAACTTTCCAGGTATGTACTTTTTTAAAATGTATCAGTCTTCTTCTTATGTTATTGGTGTTGATACTAAAAAAACTTTGTTTAATGGTATGTATATAACTTCTTCTGTTCCTACTTATTCTTTTAGAACAGCATTTTATAATGGTAAAAAAATTCTTCTTTTAGGTGGGTGTGATCATAAAACTGGTACTCCTGTTACTTTTGAAGATAGTTATTTGAATTTGGAGAATTATGCTAAACAGTTGTATCCTAATTGTGAAGTTTTGTTTAGATGGGATACTCGTGATTGTATTACCTTAGATAAAATTCCTTATATTGGTCTTTTTTCTAGTACTATTGATAATTTTTTTGTTGGTACTGGTTTTAATAAGTGGGGAATGACTTCTTCTAATGTTGCTGCTAATATTGTTTGTGATATGATTTTAGATAAAACCAATAAGTTTGCTTATGTTTTTGATTCTACTCGTGTTAATCCTATTAAGAATAGGACTGAGATTAAAAATATGATTTCTGAGTCTGTAAGTTCTTTAGCCTTAAAGAAGTTAAAGGATTCTTCTGTTTCTTTTGATAGTATTTGTTTTAATTCTGGTGGTGTTATTGATGTTAATGGACAAAAAGTTGGTGTTTATAAGGATTCTTCTGGTAATATTTTTGCTGTCAAGCCTATTTGTACTCATTTGGGTTGTTTACTTTCTTGGAATGACGCTGATAAGACTTGGGATTGCCCTTGTCATGGCTCTAGATTTGATTTTATGGGTAGGAATTTGTATGACCCTGCTTTTAAAGATTTGGAAACTTTTAATTTGAATTTTTAACTTTTTTTGATTTTTTGTTGACTTATTTCGTGCTTTTTGTTACAATTTGCTAGAATTCATATATTAATTATTATTTCTGAGCTAGATTTTTTGTTGTTATAAATCTAGTTCTTTTTTGTGTATTATTTTGTTTGTTTTATAAATAGTTTTTGACTTTTCTGGAAAATAATGTTATTATTAATTTACATAATTATTACAAAGGAGGTACAGGAATATGTACACAAAAAAATCAGTGATACGTCTTGTCAGAAAAAAGGGGCTTCCAGATGCCTTAAAAATACTTTCTTCTTTGGATCTTTCTGATGAGACAAAAGACCAACTCACAAAAGAATCTATTTTTATAGGGGGATTTCCAAATATAGAACTTATTTCGACTTTTGTCTAATCCTCAATGAATTTTCCCTCAATCGCAAGATTGGGGGACATTTTTAACATTTCTTTGCTATCTTTTGTCAATAGATATTTTAATTTTTTTGGTTTTAAATTTAGTAATAATACTACTTTTAAAAATACTGTTAATTTTTCTTTTTATTTAGATGATTTGCCTTGTTCAGAATAACAAAAAAATGGACTTAAAAATTTTATTTTTTATGTTTTCTAAAATTATAAAATATTTAGATTTATATT
>CAOSZT010000186.1 GCA_948528155.1 uncultured Clostridia bacterium
TCTGATAGCCTTTCTTTGGTTCATCTAGTCTTGCTATCTCATAATAAGATACTTCATAATAGTTATTTAATCGTTCAATATATTCTTGTAGTTCTTGCTTGTCCATCATAACTGTTGTTCTAACTTCTTTATCTTTTTCATCTGCAATAGTCATATCAAACATTCCGTTTTGCATTAACTTGTATATCTGATTAATAAATGTTTTTCTTAGTTTCATATTTACTAGCTTATAATTGCCTTTACTATCTTTTTCAACTGTAATACTTTCCAAAAACTTTGAAATTTTCTTTTCTTCGTTCAATTTGCATAACCTCCTAACTGCAAAAAAAGAGACATCAAAGTACAATACGAGTACTGTTGACATCTCTTAAATCCATTTATGATAAACTAAAATATAATAATGCAATATAATATAATCTTTTCAAAGTACTCATATATATAACTCTTGCCAAGTAAATATAAATTTTTCATTGATTATATTATACTACGATTTTAAGAAATGTCAAATATTTACATTTATATATTTTTCAAATATTCTTCTAACTCTGATAATTTAATCTTTTGAGTCAAGTTAGAAATGTAAATATCGTTTGAATAATTAAAAACTAAAAAAGTAATATTTTTAATAATCACTCTATGTGGCTCAATATATGTAAGATTAGTTCTTTCTAATTTTCTAATGCTACCCTTGATAAAGGTAGGAGTGACTTTTGAAAACTCACATATAAATTCAAGTCGCTGTTTTAGACATTCCTCAAATTCTAATTCTTGCTTAATTATCTTCATTTCAAGCGCCATCCTTTCATTTGGATGATTTTAATATTGTTTTTAGGCAACAAAAAAATCAACCAGATTTTATTTTCTGATTGATTTTTGTATCTATCTGTTCTATAAAAAGTTCGAACAGATACGTCGTTGGTGGAGATGAGGGGAATCGAACCCCTGTCCACACTACAATCCCAAAAGACTTCTACAAGTTTATTTTATCTACTAAATTCATTTTCAATTCGCCGACAAACAGGCTAATTAAAAACATAGCTTTATAAAATACCCACTATTTCTAAAGCAAAAATAGCTTTGTTTCCTACTTTAATTTGACACCTTAATAAAATCAGTAGGCTATTTAATTAAGATGACACTGCAATTAGGCAGCGTATGCTAATTCTTGATTATCAGCGTTTATTTTTATTTTCTCGTTTTTTAAGTGGCCAACGAGAATCCACTACTTGCTATCTATTTTTCATGTAATATGTCGAAACCATTACATCCCCATATACTTTTATATTATACTATAAATAATAGTAACTATCAATACAAAAATCTGCCAAAAAGGAAACCCATTTTGGCAATCTCATTAATTTTCCAACCAATCAAAATATTTCTTCTTTATAATATTAGCAACTTCATTAGGAGTCAAATCTGTAGTATCAATTACTAAATCATAATTTGACAAATCTTCTTTTCTAACACCATAAACATCAAAATATCTTTCATTTTCTAATCTATATCTTTTTTCCATATCAGCCTTTTGTTCTTCAACTGTGTTAAACCTCTCTGTTTGTTTTTTATCTTCATCTTGATTTTCAAATGCTCTTTTTGTAGCCACATCTAAATCTACTCTTAAATATACTTTAAAAGACTGTGGTACAGCATACCAACCTAATCTTGCATCAATTATAAATTTATCATGATCTTTGGCATATTCTTTTGCACTATTTTCAATCTGAATATCAATTTCAGGGTATTGTTTTACATATTCATTAAATTCTGTAACACTCATTCCCTTTTCTTTTGCTAATTTTCTAAAATAATCACCATTTCTATAAATACCATAATTTAGCTCTTGCATTAATATTTTAGAAACTGTACCCTTCCCACTTGATAATTCTCCTGCTAAAGATATTATATTTTTCTTTTCCATTTGAAATTTCCCCTTTATTCCAATAATTGCTAAAACTTATTCCTCATCTTCATTTACATTTTTTTCTTCAATAGTTACCTTTCCTTCAACTATTTCGTTAGCTGCTAAAGTAACTGGTGACTCTGCTTTTACTCTTGTTAAAGGTACATCTCCCATAGCAATTTGTCTAGCTCTTTTTGATGTTGCTATTACTAATTCATATCTATTTTTTGACTTTTTTAATAATTCTGTAACTGTTGGTTTTACTATCATCTTAAATAACCTCCCTATAATATTTTAACTATGTAATATTTCTTTAATTTACTATCTTTTCTAAATTTATTCTTCCTCTTGTAATTGTGCTACTGATACAGTAATATCTTTATCTAATCTTCCTGCTACAGTTTCTGGTTGAACTGCTGATAAAATTATATGACTTGAATCAGTTATTATTACAGCTCTTGTTCTTCTTCCACAAGTTGCATCAACAGCTGTTTTATTGTCTTTAGCTTCTTGTACCATTCTTTTTATTGGTGCTGATTCTGGACTTACAATTGCAACAATTCTGTCAGCTGAAACAATATTTCCAAATCCTATATTAACTAATTGCATAATATCAAATCCTTTCTAATTTTTTATTTTTATTATTCTATATTTTGTACCTGTTCCCTAATATCTTCTAATTCTGTTTTTATATCTATAACACTATTGGTTATTTCTAAATTATTTGCTTTTGACCCTATTGTATTTGTTTCTCGATTCATTTCTTGAATAATAAAATCTAATTTTTTACCAATTGCTTCATTATTTGCTTTTTTAATTAATTCTTTTAATTGATATATATGGCTATTCAATCTTGTTATTTCTTCTTCTACTGAACATTTATCAGCATATATTACAACTTCTTGTGCTAATCGTGTTTTGTCTATTTCTTCTGATTTTAATATTTCTTGTATTCGTTTTTCTAATTTTACTACATATTCGTCAATAAGTCCAGTAGATTTTTGAGATATTTCTTGTATTTTATTTTGTATTTTATTAATTCTATTTAATAAATCTTGTGCTATTTTTTCTCCTTCAATAGATTTCATTTCAATTATTTTACCTGTTGCTTGTTTTGTAACTTCAATAATTTCTCTTTTTATTTTCTCATCTTCTTCATCTATTTTAATTGTTAATATATCAGGAAATTTTGCAATGTCTATTACTTCAATATTAGCTAAAATTTTTTCTTCATTTGCTAATTCTTTTAATCTATCTATATAAATTTTTGCAAGTTCTTTATTTATTCTTACATTTTTTCCTTCTTGGCTATTATTTTCAAATGTTACAAATACATCTATTTTTCCTCTTTTTATTTTTTTTGAAATTTCCTTTTTTATCTCTTCTTCTAGATATCCTAAAGTTCTTGGCATTTTTATACTTATATCTAAATATCTATGATTTACACTTTTTATTTCTATTTGATAATCTCTATTTTCTACATTTAGATTTCCTTTACCATATCCAGTCATACTTTTAATCATTTTTTACCTCTTTTTTACATTTTTTTCTTTAATTTTCTATTATATTGTTTAATCTTTTTCTAGCCTCTTTTTTTATTGGTTTATCTTTTTTTACAATTTGTCTGATATCACTTAAATTTTCTGCTAGTTCTTTTATTCCTTTTGTATATATAATTATGGCTTTTAAAATAAAATATATGGCATATCCAGATGTAACAAAAACTGAAAAATTTAATAGGTTAAATCTATTCTTTATATATCTTGCTGTTACAATATAAAAAGAAAAAGTTAAAGTTTCTATTCCTTTTATTGCTAAACTTCCACTATCTTTTCTATATGCTTTTTCAAATGTGTAAACTGAATTAACTAAAAATATCAT
>CAOSZT010000187.1 GCA_948528155.1 uncultured Clostridia bacterium
AGGTATGTATAATATATCAATTTTAATTGATGATTATATTATACAAGGTAAAATATGTTTAATTTTATGAATATAGATGAAATAGAATTTGAAGAATTGTGTAAACAAATATTAGAAAAAAAACTAGGAAAGACATTTAGAGTATTTGGAAGAGGTGCAGATGGAGGAATAGATATTCAAGCAAATGATAATGAAAATATAATAGGACAAGCAAAATTTTATATGAATACATCACAATCTGATACTGTTAATAAAATAAAAAAAGAAGTAAATAGAATAGGATATAGAAATATTGAACAATATTATCTTTTTATAGGAAGAGAAATGTCACCTCAAAATATACAAAAAATATATGATTCATTACAAGAAAACTTAAAAATAAAAGAAAATATTTATACAATAAAAGAAATTAATGAATTATTAAATAAAGAAGAATATATTGCATTATGAATATGATGAAAGATGGAATGAATGTACAGAAAAAGATTTTAAAATGGATTTAATAGAAATAGTAAAAAAATCATTTATAGAAGTATGTTCTAGAGAAATGCAAGATAGGTTAAATGAAATATACTGTAAATTACCAGACGAATTATATGAAAAAATGGATTATATAGAAGTAGGAGAATGGAGTTTTGATGGTAAAGAAATTGACAAAATTGTGTTAGAATATATAAATTATGTTTATAATACACCACAAGAAGATTATACATATTATAGAAAATATATTTATGATGGGGAATTATTAAATAAAAAAGATGATGAAGAAAATATGATACATAGGCTTTTTAAAAATAATTAAAAAAGTATGGCTTTTATACCATACTTTTTATATATGAAAAATCAAAAAATTAATAAATGAATAGAAAAAACAAAAAAAGCAAATACTAAATAACAAGAAGTTTCCAACAAAAAACTCAAAAAAATTATCAAAAAATCGAAACAAAATCAAGAAACTTCAAACAAAAACAAGGAGAAAGTAATTGAAAAAAGCAATTTATAAAATATTATTAATAGTAATACTATTAATAATATATATATACACAATATTAATACAATCAATTCCAGACAACATAGTAATATTTGAAGGAGAATCAATAAGCATAAAAACAATGTTAGGACTAAAAGCACACATAACTGAAAAGAATAAAGTAATAGAAACACTATCAAACAATCAAATAAAAACAATAAATGATAGTGGCAAAAAAACAGTCAAACTAAGTTTATTTGAAAACATATTCCTAAAAGACGTAAATGTAGATGTTTTACCAAAAACAACAGTAATACCAGTAGGAAATATAGCAGGAATAAAACTATACACAAGTGGAGTATTAGTAGTAGGAATGTCAGAAATAGAAGGAGTAGACAATAAAAAATATAAACCATATGAAAATACAGGAATAGAAGAAGGAGACACTATAATATCAATAAACAGTAACAAAATAGACTCAACAGAAGAATTAATAGAAACAGTAAATTTATGTAATGGAAAAGAAATAAAAATAGAATATATTCACAACGAAAAAACACTAGAATGTTCAATAAAACCAGTACAAACAGCAAGCAAAGAATACAAACTAGGGTTGTGGGTCAGAGACAGTGCAGCAGGAGTAGGAACAGTAACATTTTATGAGCCATCAACAAAAAGTTTTGGAGCATTAGGACATGGAATAACAGACATAGATACAGAACAACTTATAGACATATCATCAGGAGAATTTGTAACAACGAAAATTCTAAATGTAGTAAAAGGAGAAAGTGGAAAGCCAGGAAGAATACAAGGAACAGTAGACAATCAAAAAAATATAGGTTTAATATATAAAAATACAAAATTTGGAATATATGGAAAAGTAGATAATATAACAAGTTTAGATATAGATAAATCAAAAGAAATGGAACTTGCACTTAGAGAAGAAATAAAGCAAGGAAAAGCAAAAATAATGTGTAGCCTAGAAAATGATAAAATAGAAGAATATGAAATTGAAATTGAAAAAATATATAAAGAAAACAACTATGATAATAAAAGTATGTTGATAAAAATAACAGACGAAAGATTATTAGAAAAAACAGGAGGGATAATTCAACGGAATGAGTGGATCTCCAATAATTCAAAATGGAAAATTCATTGGTGCAGTAACACATGTACTTGTAAATGATCCTAAAGAAGGCTATGCAGTGTTTGGAGATATTATGCTTAAACAAATGAAAACAGTAGAATAACAAATAGAAATATAAAATAAAAGTCAAAGCAATAAAAAGCATTGACTTTTATTTATGAAAATTTATTGAAAAAATATAAAATTTATTTTAATAACATAGGTCCAATCTCGGTAACAGTACCAGCTCCCAAGGTTAAGACAATATCATTTTCGCAAACATTATCCTTCAAAAAAGAAACACAATCATCAAAATTAGGAATATATTTAGCACTTTTTCCTAAAGAGATAATTTTATCTACTAAATCCTTAGAAGAAACATTATAAGTATTATTTTCTCTAGCAGCATAAATATCTAAAATAATAATATTATCAAAATTCAATAGTGCATTAGCAAAATCATTTAAAAGATTTTTAGTCCTACTATAAGTATGAGGTTGAAAGACTACCCAAGAATTATTATATTTTTTACTATTTACAGAAGTAGAAGTAGCAACAATTTCAGTAGGGTGATGACCATAATCATCATAAATACTTGCACCATTTATTTTACCTTTAAATTCAAATCTTCTATGAGCACCTGTAAATTTTTGTAAAGCAATAAATATATGTTTTTTATCAATTCCATAATAATCACACAAACTTATACAAGAAAGAGCATTTAAAACATTATGGCTACCTGGAACAGATAATTTAATTTTTGAAAAAAACTCTTTATTTTTATATACATCAAATTCAGCAAAACCATTATTATCAAATTTAATATTTTCAGCATAAAAATCAGCATTTTTATTATTTACACCATATGTAATTATTTGAGCCTCAGTATATTTAGGCAAATCTAAACAATTTTCATCATCACCATTAATAACCAAAACACCATCAGAAGGTAATAATTTTACATATTTAATAAAAGCATTTTTTATATTATCAAAAGTTTTAAAGTAATCAAGATGGTCATTATCTATATTTAAAATAATTTCTGCTTTTGGACTAAACTTTAAAAAACTTTCTACATATTCACATGCTTCTAAAATAAAATGTTCACTATTACCAACTTTGTAATTTCCATTAATTGAATTCAAGAAAGCACCAACTTGAATACTAGGATCTTCTTGAGCCTCTAAAAAACATAAAGAAACCATAGAAGTAGTTGTGGTTTTTCCATGAGTTCCTGAAATACAAATGGTATCTTTAAAACATTTTGTTATTTCTCCTAAAAAATCAGCTCTTTCTATTGTCTGGATATTTAGTTTTTTTGCTTGTAGCATTTCTGGATCATCTTGTTTTACAGCAGCAGAATAAACCACAATGTCAGAATTTGCAACATCTTCTAAATTATGCCCAATTGTAACTTTTATTCCCATAGAATCTAATTTGTCAGTTGTTTCAGATTTAGCCCAGTCTGATCCTGTTACATTATAACCCCAATTTGTAAGTATTGCAGCAATCCCACTCATACTTACTCCACCAATTCCTATCATATGTATATTTTTATATATTTTTATATTTTCTATATTTGGCATTTTGTGTTCACTCCCCAAATTATTTATAACAGATTGATTATATAATGATGTACTTTAAAATT
>CAOSZT010000188.1 GCA_948528155.1 uncultured Clostridia bacterium
AAATTTTTAAAATTTTTTTATATTTCTATTGACAATTAATAGTTAGTCTCTTTCTAAATTAGAGTAAAAAAATACACCTTGATTATTTCAAAGTATACAATTTAAACATATATTTTATTACTCTTTATCATATTTGGATTTACAATATTACTAACTCTTTTAGGAACTGCATATCCCGCATTTATATTATCTTTTAATACTAAATCACTACTATTTTTGTCATAGTCATAAGCACTTCTATTGCAGTTTACAAATTGTAAATCATTTTCTTTCTTTTTAGTAGATAAATATTCATTATCTCTATTTATCTGTACTAATAGTTTTTGATATTCTTGCTTTTCCTCTTTTTCCTTTTTTCTTCTTTTTGTGCATATATTCGTTTTTGAGTTTTATTCTTTTCTTTGTTTTCTTGCCTTCTAGTTTCTTTTTCTCGAATATATCTTGAATCTTTTTGAATTATCTTTGTTATATATGGCATACCAATTTTTAATTTCTTTGCTATTTCTGTTGGTTTTAAATGTTTTTCAAAAAATAATTCAATTATTTTTTCTTTTGTGCCTTTGCTGTCTAATTTGTGTTTTATTTTTCTCACCCTCTTTCTTTTTTAGATTCTCTATTCCAACAAACTACAATTTCACACCTATAAATAAAAACAAAATATACTAATCAAATTACTTTACTGTGTTGTTAATAGTCTGTTTAAAATCTTAAACACATTGTTATTACAAACTTCTCTCAAAATTTAGTGAATTTTTATTCTACAGTTTTTAGCAATTAGTTTTGAAGAAAGTATTGTAATTATATTAGTATTATAGTATAATAAATATAGAATGTCAATAACAATTTATTATTTTTATAAAATTGTTTATGTTCTTTTATAAAATTTTATTTTTAGAAGGGAGATAAATTTTTATGGAACTACCAGAAGTAACCTTTTTTAGCGATTTCTACTTTTGGTTTAATACTGAAACTAAAAAAGAATATTATGCTACACCTTTATATTTTTATAAAGCTGATTTCCATTTAGATACTGAAAATAAATTAAGAGATGTCTATTATAAAGAAACTGAAATAACAGATAATGGATTAAAGCATCCTGCTACTTTATATTTTCCATTTCACGAAAAATTTGGACTAATGTTATTACGATTTTTAAATGCAGACTTATCTAACTATGAAATGGCTAATAAAACTTTCTTTTATGCTTATGGTTTTGAGATATTAAGGAATTTAGATAAGTATTATAAATTTGAATTAAGTAATAATTATGGCAGTAATGAAGATTATCTAAAGGCAATTACTAAAATATTTGAAGATTTACAAGAAAATCTAATTGATTTACAACAAGAACTAATAAAAGCAGTTACCTATATCTATAACTTAAATAACAATAAAGAATTAGAGAAATATACATATACCGAACGATATGCAGTTTATTTAATAAAAAGAATTGGGAAATTGCATACATACTATAAGAATGACTTTGTTATGCGAGATAGTTATTCAAAGAAATATCAAGAATTTAGTAATAAAAATGAATATGACATACTAGAATCCTTACATACTAAAAATATGTTTCTTTCAATGAGTGATACTCATAAAAGTAACGATTTATCAAGTGTTTGCTATGCTATACTTGATGAACTATCAAAAACACCTAACTATCCAATAAAAAAATGTCAAAATTGTGGAATGTACTTTATTCCAACTTCAAAAGTAGATGAAATTTATTGCGACTATCCAAAAGAAAATTCAAAATCTTGTAGAGGTTTAGGTGCTTTCCAATCTTATACTGAAAGATTAAAGCAAAATAAAGCTATGGGCGAATATAGAAGAACTTATCAGCAAAAATTTATGCAAGTTAAAAAAAACAAGGAACTTTCTAAAGATTTCGAAATTTGGAAAAAACAAGCTAAAGAAAAAATTAAACTTATGAAAAATAGTAAACTTACTGAAAACGAGGTTTTTGAGTGGATTTTAAATAACAAATAAATACAAGTCTGTATCATTTTCATTAAGATACAGACTTGTGCTTTGATTCATAATTCAATAATCATAGGACTTTATTTATTAGTTGATATGGAAAATATCTTTTAATTTTTTTATCAGTTTAGTAAAGAAACTTTCTTTTACTTCTATTAAAGATACTTTTTGTTGCAACGCCTGATTTTGTTGATTTGATATTTTATTACTAAATAAATCATCTGGATCATATTTTTCTCTACGTTCCTTTTCTATCTTATTTTGTATTTCTTCATCCTTCTTCGTTATTTTTTCTCTTTCTTCATTCGTACATAAATAATCTCTCCATATCAAAGAAATAATTCCTAAAGTTTCATCCATAAATGATTGTTCTTCTAATGAAATAGTATCATCTAAAATAAAGAAATAATCTTTATCCATATTTTCTTCTATAAATTCTAATAATTTTGTTGGAACTTTATATTGAATTTCTTCCCCTACAGATTTTAATATCATATAAACCTCTTTAAAGGCTTTACCATAATTTTCCTTATTCATATCTTCCATCACTTTCTCTTTGATTCTCTATTACTTTTTTTGAAAGCAGTATCCCTTTTATATCCATCATAGCTGTATTTCTAAAATTTGCACCTCTTTCGGCTAATATACCTAATTTCTTTTCAGGTTCATTATAAATTTTACTTTTTCTACTTGAAAAATAAGTTATTGATTTTTGATTGTTATTTAAAGTCATTTCATCAAATAGTAAAAGCTCTTCTGGAGTTTTTATTTCTGGTGCCAATCCAAAAAAACACATAGCAGAATCAAATGCAAAATATTTTCCATCCTTTTCTATAAAATTAAAATTATGAAATTCTTTTTTATTTTCGCTATTATATGTTTTTCCTTCAACCATAAAAGTATTATATCCAAAAAATGATAATAAATTTTGAGATAACAATGCCATTTCAGTACATTCTCCAATATTTAAACCTTTAATTGAGCTTATAGGAATAGGAACTATATTACCATAATTTTCTCTTTCTTCTATCTGACTATTTAATTTTTCTCTATTATCATTATCTTTCTTTTCTAGTAAATGTTTGATTAATCTTTCTCCAAACTCCTCTCGTATATTAGCTTTACTTTTACCTTCTCTTATCATTTGTTGATATACTACGAAACTTTCTTCATTTGGTTGTGCTCTAAGAAAATAATGTCGAATTCCTTGCATCAGATTTTGTAGAGGCATTCCATTATGTTGTTTTATTGTTGATAAATTTTTTCTTACAATAGCTTCTATTACATCTTTAAAAATTTGTTTTTCATCCATCCAATAGTATGTTCCATCACCAAGAGTACCAGACATTTTTTCATCATCGCTTATATATCCTTGAATAAAATCTGCTCTATCACTTCTGTGCATCTTACTTTTATAATCTTCAGAATTTAAGTAAGATAATCTTTCTTCAACAATATCATCTGTGGATTTACCATCCTCTATTTCTTGTACTAATTCTTGTATATTTAAAAACATTTTCTTTCTCCTTTAACTTATATTTATTTTTCAATCTTTCTTTCATTACTAATGTTATCATAATTTAAAAATTATTTAAAGTTTTTTATCATTTTTGTATGAGTTTTTTTCGCTGGGGATTTCCATAGATTTCAATGTTTTTAAGTAC
>CAOSZT010000189.1 GCA_948528155.1 uncultured Clostridia bacterium
ATAAAAATATAATAATACTAATAGATAAATTTAACATTTTTGCTTGACAAAATTAAGTTTTAAATGTTACACTATCTATAGTAGATTAGTAGTTCAACAACCTACGGGACTGAACTCAGAAACAAATTGTACCTCGAGAAAACCATGGTTTCGAGGTAATTTTTATATAAATTGGAGATAAAAAAATGAGTGAAAAAGTATATACAATTGAAGAAATAAAAGAAATGATATACGATATATTAAGAAAATATGGAATTGAAAAAGCATATATATTTGGTTCATATGCAAGAGGTGAAGCAAATCAGCAATCTGATGTTGACATTATGATAAGAAAAGGAAAATTAAAAACACTTTTGCAATTATCTGCACTTGCTTATGAAATAGAACAAATTTTAAAAAAGCAAATTGATATTGTTATAGAAGAAACATATACAGATGATATAAATTATGATAGCGAAACAATAAAACTTGCTAAAAATATATTTTATAACGAAGTAAAGAAAGAGAGATTGGATATATATGAGTAATTTAAATAGAAATTTAACAGTATTATTACATATGAAAGAATACTGCGAACAAATAGAAAAAACATTTGATATGTTTGGGAAAAATATAGAAGATTTTAATACTAACGTTGTTTTTAGAAATGCAATTTGTATGCCTATATTTCAAATAGGAGAACTTGTTAATCATTTAACAGAAGATTATATTGTAGCAACACAAAATGATATAAATTGGAATGAAATAAGAGGAATGAGAAATCGTTTTGCACATGGATATTATGATATGGATTATAGTATTATTTTTGATACAGCAATAAACGATATACCTCTAATAAAAGAATTTATTGATAAAGAAATAAAGAAATTGATGAAATAAAAATTATTGAAATTATATATAAAATTTAGACCTAAAACAGAGCAAATTTAGCTCTGTTTTTTCAAAAATCTATACTAAAAATTATATCTCTCGGAGAGCAAAAAGGTTTTAGGAAATTTTCCTAAACAGCAAAAACGGTGTCAAAACACCAAGCTCTTGGTATTTCTTTATGACACCTTTGATAATTTATTCAAATCACTAAACTTATAATAAATAGTTGCTTGTTTATTGTTATCAACTTCAATCTTTTCAATTAAGCTGTTTAACATATATGCTGTAATATTATCTTTTTCTAAAAAATCGTTTATAACTTTTTCATAATCAATCGTTTGTTTTTCAAATTTAATTGAAGTTAGTTCTTGTAGCCTATTATGATTTTCTTCTCTTTCTTTTACCTTTTTATCATACATTCTTGAAAAATCATTATTATTGATAAGTCCATTTAGTTTATCTTCATACAATTTTTCGATTTGAAAGTCTAAAACTTCAATAGATTTTGCTAAAAGACTCTTTTGTTTACTAATTTCTTGTGATTTTTCTAGTTCTTCATACTTTATATCTATTATTTGCTTCATTTTCTTTTTATCTAAATATTGCTGACATATATTTTGAATTTCTTTAATAACTGCATTCTCTAACTTTTGATAATTTATATTATGTGGGGTACAAAGCCTTTGTTTTGGAAGTATTGCATAGGTATGACATCTCATATAAACAGTATCACTACTATGTGTTGTAATTCCCATTTTCTTACCACAATCACTACAAACAACCAATCCTTTTAGTAGTAGATTTCTTGATTTTACCCTCGTTTCAGACTTGCTAGCTAAAATATCTTGTACTACATAAAACTTTTCTTTATCAATAATAGGCTCGTGTGTATTTTCTACTCGTATCCAGTCGCTTTTATCATTTTTTATGCGTTTCTTTAATTTGTAGTTAATTCTTTTACACTTTTCTTGTACCATATTTCCAATATATACTTCATTTTTTAGAATGTGTTTTATAGAACTAGGTTTCCATATTTCACATACATTTCTTCCTGTTCCTGATATTTGTGATGGTGTAGGAATATGTTCATCATTCAAAGTATAAGCAATTTGATTTAAAGCTGTTCCTTCTAAATATAAATCAAATATTCTTCTTACATTTTTAGCACATTCTTCATCAATAACTAATTTGTGTCTATCATTTTCAGACCTCTTATAGCCATAAGGTGTTCGATTTCCATTAAATAGTCCATTTACTGCATTTTTATGCTTGGATGCCTTTACTTTTTTAGAAATATCTTTAGCATATAAATCGTTTATTACTGCTCTAAATGGGAGAGTGTCTGCAACACCATTATCTATTGCCGAATCATAATTGTCTAATATTGATACAAGTCGCACTTGATTTTCTGGAAATATTTTTTCAACATATTCTCCAAAACCAATATAATCTCTACCTAATCTTGAAGAATCTTTTACAATTACCATATTTACTTTTTTGTCTTTAATATCTTGTATCATTCTTTTAAAGTCTGGTCTTTCAAAATTTGTACCACTATACCCATCATCAATATAAACATCATAAATATTTAGATTATTTTCTTTTGCATATTGCGTTAATATTCTTTTTGATTTGTTATACTGTTACTTTCTCCTTGTAAATCATCATCTTTTGACAATCTACAATATAAAGCACAGTTATATTTTGTTTCATTGCTTACTAACAAAATTTCCTCCTTTCCATTAGTAAGCCTCGACTATAATTATAATGTTAGTTTATAACTTTATATCAAAAAAGTCAATAAAAAAACGTCCTAATTATAGGCGAAATACTTACTAATTATTTTATTCTAAAACTTCTAGCTTACTTTGTTTTTAGTAATTTGCATATTATAGTATATTTTAAAAGCATTTTCTAAAAGTTCTTTTATATCTACTATCTCATTTTCTTTAAATTTGTTTATTATAACTATTTCATTTTTCTTTTTTGTTTTCTTACCCATGACAATTCCTCCTGTTCGTTCTAATAATGCACATACTTTTTGAATTTCCTTTTTAAAATCATTCTCGATTTCTCCTTTCAAAAATTAAGAGTTCTATAAGTGATAAAATACTTATAAAACTCTCGCTTTAAGCATAAAAAAATAGCCTTAATATCCGTTGGCTAAATTAGTTAATTATATTTTTCAATTAAACTGTTGCTCTTATGCAACTTGGACTTACAACATTACTTACTCTTTTTGGTACATCAAAACCTACATATATTCCACTTTTTAATATTTCTTTTTAGTAGATAAATATTCATTATCTTTATTTATTTGTATTATCATTGCTTGATACTCTTGTTTATCAGATTGTCGCTTTTTATTGATATAATTTCTTTTGCAAACTTTGTGTCTTTCTTTGCTTTGATTGGCTCGGTATTCTTTTTCTTCAATATATCTCTCATCTTTTTGAATAATTTTTGTTATATATGATTTACCGACACCAATTTGTTTTGCTATATCTGTTGGTCTTAAATGTTCATCATAAAAAAGTCTTGTTATTTCAGTTACTTTGTCTATTCTAATCACCTCCATTTCTTTTTAAATTAGTTGTAGTGAATTTTTAGTCTACAACTTAAAACAATAATTATCTCAAAAAGTATTGTATTATTAAACTAATTATAGTATAATATAATTAGAATGTCAATAACAATTATTAAAAAAGTTAAAATTGTATGATTAATTTATGATAATGTCTTAAGTAGTAACTTTTAAAAATGTCCCAAAG
>CAOSZT010000190.1 GCA_948528155.1 uncultured Clostridia bacterium
TCTGAAAAATTTTCATGAATATAATAAAATTGATCTAAATAATTATATTTGTCATTTATATTAAATATTAATTTTATTATTTCTGTCTTTATTTGTCCTTCTATATAATTACAATATGATGAATATTTATAATCACTTTCACTTTTCACAATACCTGCTTTAACTGGATTTTTATGTATATATGCTAATGTATTGAATAAATGTTTTTCATCAACTATTTCTTGTGTATAATATCTATTTTTAAATACATATCCAACTCTACCTGTTGTATTATTGTAAAACATTCCATATGATGTATTTAATTTACTCATTACTTTTGATAAATCATTTATTTTATCTGTATATACTAAAAAATGCGTATGATTATCCATAACACAATATGCTAAAATGTTTACAGAATTGTAATCCTGTATAAATTTATTTAATAGATTTATATATTTTTGCTTATATTTATCTTCTTGAAAAATATATTCCTTTTTTATCCCTTGTGTAATCACATGAATATATTTTGAATTAATACTATTTCTTGATACTCTAGGCATTATACCTCCTTAAATTTAATTTTTAATTAATAATGATAACTTTTCGAATAAAATTTATGTAAAACTTCGAATTTACTTCTGAAATCAATAAAAAAATTTGAACAAAATATAAAATATAATCAAGGACTGTCCCTTTATCCCTTCAAAAAGGGATAAAAAGGAACGTCCCTAAATCCCTTTTAGTCTTCGCTTTCAATTGGTGCTTCAACAGGGCAAACTCCCTGACAAGTACCACAAGATATACATGCTGATTGGTCTATAATAAATCTTTCCTCTCCTTGTGTAATACACCCAACTGGACATTCAGCTGCACATGCTCCACAAGATATACATTTATCTGTAATTTTATATGCCATTATAATCACCTCCTATCTTCTTCTCTAACTATTTTCTTATCTTCCTGTTCTAATTTCTCTAGTTCCTCTAATTCCTTTTGATTTTTCAATTCTTCTTCGTCTACTTGTTCTCTATCTACATCTTTAATAATCTCCACATCTTTTGCATCATATTTTTTATATGTATATCCATCTTCATTTTTTAGTTTAACTCTTAATCTTTCTTTTAATATTTCTATACTGTCAACTTCTCCTTCACCATCTTCTGTTTTTACTATTGCACCAACATTTGGAAGATGTTGTAACTTTTCTTCATATACTTCATTTTCATATTTTAAACAACACATTAACCTTCCACAGTTTCCTGATATTTTTGATGGGTTTAAAGCTATATTTTGCTCTTTTGCCATTTTTATAGAAACAGTTTCAAAATCACTCAAAAATGAACAACAACATAATTCTCTTCCACAAATTCCATTTCCGCCAATTCTTTTGACTTTATCTCTTACACCTATCTGCCTTAACTCTATTCTTGTTTTATAAATAGCTGCTAAGTCTCTTACTAAGTCTCTAAAGTCAATTCTACCATTAGCTGTAAAATAGAATAACATTTTACTATTATCAAACTTACATTCAACTTCTGTAAGTACCATATCTAATTTATGTTCTTTTATCTTATCTTTGCAAACTTCAAAAGCTTCTTTTTCTATCTTTTTACATTCTTCATTCCTTTTTATGTCTTTATATGTTGCCATTCTTATTACTTTTTTTAGTGGTGCAATTATTTTATCTTCTTCAACATACCTATTAGGAATTAATACCTCTGCAAGCTCTTCCCCTTGTGATGTTTCAACAATAACTTTATCACCTTTCCTTATTTTTAACCCCTTTGGATTGAAAAAATATATCTTACCTAATTTCTTAAATCTTATTCCTATTATATTTTTCAAAATTTTATTTCCTTTCCTTTTTGCTTATATAAAGATTTGTATTTATATATATAGTAATAATCAAATATAATTTTAATTAACTTGTTCCCATAAATTAAACAACATATTATCTATACACATATCATAATTAGCATTTGATTTTAATCTCTTCTTAGTTTCTTCAACAATTTTTACACAATTTGAATATTTATTTGATCTTTTTGCTAAATTTATAAGTACTATATTAATATAATCAAGTATATCAAATTTTTCATCTTTGGCTTTATATATAATATCTGACATATTCAAAATATCAATTTTATCTCTACTCTCTAAATTATTAATAATATATTCAATTTTCTCATACTCTTCCTGTTTCTCTTTCATTAAGATAGCCTTGCCAATACTTCCTTGAAAAGCCTCTATCATTATTTTACTATTTATTTTTGATTGATACTTTTGCTCTAAAAACCCTTGAATTTCCTCATTTGAAATCTTATTAAAATGCAATATCATACACCTTGATTTAATAGTAGTAAGAAAATCACTTTCACTTGATCCTATAAGAATAATTGTAACAAATTCTGGAGGTTCTTCCAATGTCTTAAGTAAACAATTTTGAGCCTCAGGAGTCATCTTATCACTATCATTTATAATATAAACTTTTCTATCTGAAATAATAGGCTTTTCAGTAACCTTACTCTGAAACTCTCTAATCTGCTCTATTTTCAAACTATTACCATCTGGCTCTATAACTTTAAAATCAGGATTATTAGCAGTATCAAACTCAATACAAGATTTGCACACATCACAGTAAACATTATCTTTTTTTGTACACAAAATCATTTTAGCAAACTCTTTGGCAATTAAACTTTTACCAATCCCTTCAGTACCAACAAACAAATAACTATGTGAAACCTTATTTTCTCTTACAGAATTAACCAACAAATCCCTTACTTTCTCATTTCCCAATACATTTTTAAACATCCTATCACCTTTTCTAGCTCATAATTTATATTATCCAGCTATACTTTTCCCCACAAATTCAAAGGCCAAATTCTAATCCATACCTTACTTTCAATCTTCTCTAAAGGTATACAACCAAACGCTCTACAATCAGTACTATGACTTCTATTATCTCCCATAGCAAACACATAATTTTCTGGAACAACAAAATCGTCAAAACCAACACCAACATCAGTTACAATACCACTAGGTAAATAATCTTCTTGTAATTGTTCACCATTTATAAAAACATTACCCTCTTTAATCTCAACATGTTCACCTGGTAAAGCAATAGTTCTTTTAATATAACTATCTTTTCCTAGTTCTAAAACATAATATGTAAATTTTCCCCATAAACCTTTAGGCTGTTTCTCATATCTTGCTACTGGATTAGACTGATCGATTTCTCCATATGAATATGATGTTTTACTTGGTGCTTCAAAAGTTATTATTTCACCTCTCTTAGGCATTTTCTTTGTTGTCCTTCCCCACCTATTAAGCCATAACCTTTGATCTTGTACCAATGTTGGATTCATTGACACCTGTTTTACAATAGTAGGTGTTCCTATAAAATATCTAAACAATAATGCTAAAACCACAGCTATTATTATACAATAAACCCATTCCAATATTTCTTTTACTTTTTCATTCATTTGTATTATCTCCTCTTATATCAAGTATTTTCAAATCTATTACATTATACATTATTTTAACACAATTATCAATGAATTAATTAGAATTTTCTAAATAACTCTTATTATGTTACAATTCAGGTCAAATTTTAAATCTGTAGAGTAGCAAAAGAGCTATAAGATATTATTTTTTA
>CAOSZT010000191.1 GCA_948528155.1 uncultured Clostridia bacterium
ATCTAACTTTATACTTAATTCATATGTAATACTATAATCTTCACCAATTTCTATGCTTTTGTTCAATTTATCTCTTAGTTTACAAATTTCATCATTTAACATACAAATCTCTCCTTTTTTTATTTTTTCTCTTATTGATACTTATAAATTAACATATTTTTTTCGCTTAGTCAAGTATTTTCAACGGTTTTTAACAACTTTCGTATGACTGTTTTTTTTATATTTCGACATTTAAAAGTAAAAAAACTAAACTTATTTTTTTTTAACTTATTCTTCGCTAAAAAAATATAAGTTTTTTATAATTAATTTCTACATTAAATCTATATTAAAATGTTTTAAAATGTCTAAATAAAAAAATACACTTTTTTAAATCTTAAAAAAATACAGCATAAAATTTTTTTCTATTTTTATGTTGTATTTTTTACATTATTTATCTAATTTTTTACAATAGATATTATCATATTATTTTCATCAAAAACATCTTTTAACATCTGTTTTAGATATTCTAAATTTATAGTGTTTATTTCTTCTAAATATTCAAAGCTATTTATTCCTTTAAAATAGTCTGATAAAAACATTCTGGAAATACTTGTAACATCATTATATTCTTTTACATATTCTCCATATATCATTTTTCTTGTTCTTTCGAAATCATTTTCATTAATTCCTTGTTTTATAAATTTTTGCACTTGATCTTTGAACATTTTATATAATTCTTCTGGATTGTTTGATTGTCCACTTATTAATATGTGTGCATAATTTTTATCAAATTCATAGTCAATACTTGGCACTGAGTACGTATTTCCTATATCATATAAATTTTTGTATAATTCTGAGCTTGCTCCAATTATTAAATTTAAAAGTATTTCTATTGCTATATGTTTTTTCACTTTTTCTTTTTCTTCTGCTAAAATATCTTTTATTCCAATTGTATATAGTGGTTTACTTACTTCCATATTTTGTTCTGCTTTTGGTTTTACTATTTCTTTAGGCTCTTTTTCATAAATTCTTTTTATTTCTCCATTTGATTTACTATCTATTAGTCTTTTCTTTATTTCTTCTAATAATTTTTCAGGTTCAAAATCTCCTGATACTACTATTGCCATATTTGATGGATTATAAAATGTATTGTAACATTTATATAATATGTTTTTGTCTATTTTTGAAATTGTTTCTATAGTTCCTGTTATATCAAGTTTTACAGGATTTTTATGATACATACATTCTAGTGCATTTAGATATACTTTCCAGTCTGGGTAGTCATCATACATCATTATTTCTTGTCCTATTATTCCTTTTTCTTTTTCTACATTTTCATCTGTAAAATATGGGTGTTGAACATAGTCCATTAATTCATCTAATGCTTTATAAAAATTGTCTGTACATTCATATAAATATGCTGTATGATTATTTGTTGTATATGCATTTGCATTTACTCCTAATGCTGTTAGTACATCTAAACTGTTTTTACCGTTTTCTTGTTCAAACATTTTGTGTTCTAAAAAGTGTGCTACACCTTTTGGAACTTCTGTTATATCTGTTTCACCTGGTACAACAAAAGTACTATCATTTGATCCATAGTTTGTTCCCCATATAATGTATTTTTTTTGAATTCCTTTTTTAGGAATTATCATTACTGTTAATCCATTTTCTAATTTTTCAACATATAATTTTTCTTTAACTTTTGAGTTTTCTATAATTTGCATTTTTTCCTCCTTGTTCATGTCCATTAGAGACATTTCTTTTTGGACATTTTGTCTAACTATTCCATAAAATATCTGGGACTTATTTTGCTTGAACAGCTATCTTAATTTTTTAAAAAGTATATTGTGTTTATACTAATTTTATTTGCTATATCTATAACATTTTGTTTATTTACTTTGCTAACTTTTTCCATATAATCTTTTATATCTGTTTTGTAATTTGATAATTCTTGTCCAAACCAATAAATGATTTCTGTGTCTTGTTCATCATCTATTGATTTTACTGTTGCTATTATTCCTTTTTTTGCATTTTCTACTTCATCTTCTGTAAAGTCTCCTTTTTTCATATCTTCTATTTGTTGTTTTATTATTTCTACTGCTTTTTCATAGTTTGATATTTCTATTCCACATTTTATAAATATATTGTTTTTATATCCTAAGTAACTTGAACTTGCTGTATATGCTAAACTTGCTTTTTCTCTTACATTTTGGAATAGTTTTGAATTTGCACTTCCTCCTAATATGCTGTTATATATCATTACATCATATCTTTGTTCTTCTTTTTCAACATTTAGGTCTAGTCCTATTATTAGCTTTCCTTGTGTTACTTCCATTGATTCTTCAATTGTATTTTGTTGTTCTGATATTTTTGGTTTTATTTCTGGTATTATATATTCTGGCTCTCTTTCTTTTAGTTTTTTTATATTTTCATTGTTTTTTATCATTTCATTTATATTATCATCTATTATTCCTGATACAAATATATCTATTTTACATTGATTTATTAAGTTCATATAGTATTCATATAGATTTTTTTCATCTATGTTTTGTAAGTCTTCTACATATCCATATTTGTATAGTCCATATGCTTCATTTTTATACATTTCTTCTATACATCTGTCTATGGCAAATCTTGCTTTGTTGTCTATTTTGCTTTCTATTATCTGTTTTATATTTTCTTTTTCTTGTTCTACATATTCTTTTTTGAAATAGTTATTTTCTAGATATGGATTAAATACTGTTTCTATTATGTTTTCTAAAGATGTTTTTAACATATTTTCATTTTTGTTTGGTAAAAATTCATCATTTACTGATTCAATGTAAAATTTTAATACTTGATTATCTCCTGTTTTGTCTAGTCCGCAGTCTAAGCTTGCTCCATACATTTCTTCTAATTTTTTGTTTATTTCTTCTAATGTTTTTAAGTTGGCTGTTCCTCTTCTTAATACTGCTGGAATTATTGCATTTTTTGTTACATTTTCTTTATTTAGTTTTGTTGTTAAAATTATTGATATTAGGTTTGTTTTGAATTTGTTTGTATTTATTGTATGAAGTTTAATTCCTTTTTTTATTTCTGTTTGTTTATATTCCACAAAGATCATCCTTTCTTTTTTTATTTGCTTTTTTATTTTGTCCTAAATCTGGTTTATTATACTAGAGTAATTTTTTTGAATTTAAAAGTGGAAGTCCAAGAAAAAGTTATTATTTCCTAAACTTCCACATTGTTTTATGTAATTAAAATTTTCTTTTTCTTGCTGCCTCAGATTTCTTCTTTCTTTTTACACTTGGTTTTTCATAATGTTCTCTTTTACGTACTTCTTGCAACACTCCATTACGTGCACATTGTCTTTTAAACCTTTTTAAGGCATCTTCTATATTTCCATTATTAACTTTGATTTCTGGCATTTATATTCCCCTCCTTCCGGTCATACGAAAATGTATGTGGGATTGTTTTTTTTAGAGTAAATGCTTTTTTTATTTTACTCTTACCCTATATACGTTTCACATTATACATTATTATGTGGGATATTGTCAATAGGTTGATTTTTTATTTTTCTAATTTTTATTAAATGTTAATATTGAATTTATTTAGTATTGTATAATATATAATATTTTAGTGTTTATAGTATTTTGAAGTAATTTTTCAAAATATT
>CAOSZT010000192.1 GCA_948528155.1 uncultured Clostridia bacterium
AACTTAATCCTTTTCTCTATAATAATCAAAATTATAAATATTATTATAGTACATATAAAAAATATTTTTGGATAATCTTTTACATAAGTTTTTTTACTTGTTTTTAATAAAGATGTTTTTGTGTCTTTTATTTCTTTTACAATATTAGATGTCATTTTATCTAAATCTCCTGTATAAAACTTCCCTTTTGCATTTTCTTCTACTGCTTTTTTATAAGAAGCAATTTTTTGTGTTGAAGTATATTTATTCATTTCTACTGTAGGACAATAAGCATATAAATTTACATCATATTGTTTACAAAGAGTACATGCTTCTAAAAGTGAAATTGTTTCTTTTCCTGATACATCATTATCTGTTGCAAATATTATTATTCTAGTTCTATCTTTGTTATTTTTTATATCTGGAAAAGAAAATAATGTTCCTGCTAATCCATCTCCTACAAGCGAACTTCCTCTTTCATCTGCATTTGCAATTACACCTCCATACCAAAATGAACGTGTCTCCGCTTCTTCCTCTTCTGACGAAAATTGACGTGGTACATCTCCATTATTTTTTACTAATAAATCAAATTGATTTTGCATTTTATTCAATTTTTCCTCTATGTATTCATAATCTTCTGTTAAAGGACAATAAACAATTGGAGCAGTATTATAAATAACAATACCAATTCTATCACCTTCAATATTTGGCATTATTGTTTTAAATTTTTTTACTAATTCTAAATTAACTTCTGCTTCTGAAGTAGAAACATCTAATCCTAAAATAATATCTCTATTATACTTATCCTCACTAGAATTTTGCATTTTTACTGGTCTTGCAACAAGAATACTTGCAATAATTATACAAATAGCACTTAAAATTTTTACTATATTTGATAAAATTTTATATTGTCTTACTTTAGCTTTATAATAATCAGTTTCCTTTATAAACTTAGTATTTGCAACTTTTTTACCTTGTGTATATTTATTTTTTTTATTAAAATTTATAAAGTATATTAATAACACTAATATGAGACTAATTACTATTACAATTGGATACATTAATTCCATTCTTTTATAACTCTCCTTGCTTTATCTATAGAACTACTAAAATCTCCTGTTGATTTACTTGCAAATTCTGGCTCATAATATTCTTCAATTAATTCGTACAAATGTGGAATATTAAGTTTTTTTATCTCTGCTAAAGAATAATTTTGAGTTGTAATATCAGTAATTTCAAAAACAAACAATCTGATAGCTTCACTAATTAATTGATATGCATTTCTTAATTCTATCATATTATTTGTATATTTATATTCAATTGAATCTAATTCATTTAAATATTTACCTTTTATAACAGGTACATTTTTTATATTTTTTTCAGGAATTGCTTTTACTTTTTCTTCCTTTTGAGGCTTTTGCTTTTTATTTCTTGAATATATCAAATAAACAGTAATAGCCAAAACAAAGCCTATTGCAATTATTAATAACAATATAGAATATGTAAAAGGTTCTTGTAATTTAATTGATGTTTGCATGTTTTCGCCTTTCTAACAATTTAAACACATCATTTACTATATCTTTTTGTTTATTAATTGTTGTAGTAACTATTTTATATTTTTTAAATCTCTCTTTTGTCTCTTCATAAATTTTTGTTTTTATTTCCATTTCTATTTCTTTTAATTTTTCGTCTTCTAAAATATAATCTGGAATATAATCTTCTTGATCAACATCATAAGCATTATATCCTGTCATTAAAGCATCAGAAATATTAATAAGCATAACATCATGTAATAATGATAATTTTCTTAGAGTACTTTCTGAAATATTACTCATTCCATTTATATCAGTTACAATAAAAATAATCATACGTCTTCTTATAAACTTTAAAACATAATTTATTAAATTTTCTAAATTATTTTCTTTTTCTCTTTCTTCTGATATTTCCTTTTCATAAGAATTCAAAATTTTCTCTATATTATATAATCCAGTTTTAAATGGAAATAACTTTATTTTATCATTACTGTTATAAATTGCACTAATTGAATCTCCATGCTTGTCCACAATATAACTTATTGTTCCAGTTACCATTAATGCTATTTCTTTTTTAGAATCCAGCTCTTTTGTATCTGCTAACATTTTTTTGCCTGTATCTAGTATAAATAATATATTGTGCTTTTTTTCTGCTACATATTGCTTTATTAATATTTTATTTGACCTTGAAGAAGCTTTCCAATCAATATCTTTAACATTATCTCCAACTACATATTCTCTTAAATCTTCAAAGTTCATACTTTTTCCTTTATATACTGAGTTATATGAACCTTCTAATATATTTGATGTTTTCTTCTTTGTATATATAGAAAGATTTGCTTTTACTTTTGTAATATATTTCATTTTCATAAATTTTTCTCCTAAACTTCCATGTGAGAGCCATAAACTTTTGAAAATGACCCTGCTTTGAAGGTATTAATAAAAATTATTATTATCAACACTTTCAACAACCACTCTCTGTGCCAGACCAAAACTCTATTTTATAAATTTATCATTTTGGATCTATGGAGCCTTTATTGAAGAAATAATTGCATCAATAATAGTCTCAACTTGAACTTCATCAGCAATAGCCTCAAAACTCAAGGTAATTCTATGTCTAAGAACTCCATAACTCAAAGCCTTAATATCATCAGGAGTAACATAAGTCCTACCATTAATCAAAGCATGAGCTTTTCCAGCTTCCATAAAAGAAATTGAAGCTCTAGTGCTAGCCCCACTAGTTACATATTTTGAAAGCTCTGGTTTTATAACTTTATCTGCATTTCTAGTCGCATACACAATACTAATAAGATACTTCTTCACAGCCTCATCAATATAAACCTTCTTGCTCAAATCCTGCAAGAATTTTATATCCTTCATATTAACAACTTTTTCTTTTTTTCCAAAAATATTGTTTTCAATTCTATTTAATACCTCTAATTCTTCATTTGCTGTTGGATAATTTAATGTTTCTTTTATTATAAATCTATCTTGTTGAGCCTCTGCTAAAAGATATGTACCTTCTTGTTCAACAGGATTTTGTGTTGCTATAACTATGAAAATCTCTGGAAGTTTAAAAATTTCACCACCAATACTTACTTGTCTCTCCTGCATTGCTTCCAACATAGCACTTTGAGTTTTAGAACTTGATCTATTTATCTCATCTAAAAGCACAAAATTAGCACATACTGGTCCAATCTTTGTTTCAAACTCAGAAGTTTTTGCATTATAAGTTTGAGTACCTATAATATCACTTGGCAATAAATCAGGTGTACATTGTATTCTTGAAAACTTTCCACCACAACTTTCTGTTAATACTTTTGCTGCTGTTGTTTTTGCCAATCCTGGTACAGATTCGACTAATATGTGTCCATTTGCAATTAATGAAATTAATAATGATTTTTGTAAATTCTTTTGCCCTACTATTCTTGATGTATAATAATTTGAAATTGATTTTATTATTGTATTACTCTTTTGTATTTCTTCCATTGATATATTATTGTTTTCCATTTTTAACACCTCTTTTGTATTTTTTTATATATTTAATTAGTATAAATACATTTTTATTTATTTCGTTTTTGTTTTCGTCCCATTCAAAACTTATTTCTTCCATAATTATA
>CAOSZT010000193.1 GCA_948528155.1 uncultured Clostridia bacterium
AAAATAAATTTATAATTTTAATACCTATATTTTTATTAATAACATTATTTTCGACAATTATAAATGCGACATATGAGACAGTTACAATGTCTGTTGTAGAAGAGCCAATATGTACAATAAACTTTGGAACAACTTCATATTTTGAAAAAAAACTATATTCAAAAGACTTAAATAATAAAGAGGTAACACTTCAATTAAAAGTAGTAAACAATGAGGAAAATTTAAAACCAACTGGTGAACTTATGGTTGTTATAGATAACTCTAAAAGTATGCTTGATGAAGTATCTACTGGAAAAACAAGAGAAGATTTAGTAATAGAATCTGCTAAAAGTTTAATAACAAATCTTTTGGCAGATAATTCAAGACTAAAAATTGGAGTTGTAAGTTTTTCTTCTAATACTGATATAAGTAAAGAAGGAACTACTGAAGATGCTAAATTAATCTCAGAATTAACAGATGACAAAACTTCATTATTAAATTCTATTTCTAATATTGAATATGATGGACCAAGAACAGACTTAGATGCTGGAATTACTTTAGCAAATCAATACTTTACTACTGATACTGATGAAAGTCATAGATATATTGTAGTTTTATCAGATGGTGTACCAAATATAGCTATTGATTATGATAAACAATATTATTCAGATGATGTTATTACAAAAACAAAAAATAAACTTTTATCATTAGCCAATACAATGAATTCTAATAATATTTTTATAATGTTAACAGGCATTGGAAATGGATCAGCTACTGCTGCACCATCTACAAAAACTTATGATGAAATTATAAATGAAATTTTTGGAACACCTGCAAGTCCAACTGTTGGTAAATTTTATTATGTAACAGATGATAAAATTGAGCAAACTATAACAACTGATATTTATAATGATTTATTACCTATTTCTCAATCTTTTACAGACATTAAAATTGTAGATTATTTTCCTGAAGAAATAGTTAAAAATTTTGATTTTGCTTATGTAGAAAAAGCAAATATTGGTAATATTTCTGTTGAAATTGATAAAACAACAAATTCTATTACATGGACAATTCCAGAATTAAAATCTGGTGAAACTGCTATAGTTCAATATAAATTGAAATTAATTAAAGATTTTGATGAAAAAATTGTTGATAAAATTTTAAATACTAATACTAAGGTTGATTTAACTTATACAGATTATTCAGATTCAACTAATACAAAAACTTCTGATGTTACACCTAAATTAAAACTTGTTGAGCCACCACCTCCTCCAAAAAAAGAAGAGCCAAAAGTTGAAGAAAAACTTCCACCTGTGTTGCCAAAGGCTGGTAAAACTGCTTTACTTAGTATTGTTGGATTAGTAACTGTTATTTCTGCAGTATTAGGAATTAGATATTACTTGTTAAAAAATAATATGAAATAAAAATTATAAAAATAAAAATGATTAAATATTTAATCATTTTTATTTTTAACTATTATAACTCTTTTTGTCCTCAATATTATATTGTTTCAAATTTATGAAATTGTTTAATAATATCTATATCAATAACACTATATTCTGAAAATTCTTTCTCTACAGATATACTCCAAGGTGTATTTTTTCTATGTGTTAAATCAACTAATTGAGAAGCAGTCATTTCACCATATTTTTCTAAAGTTTTTTCTATACTTAAAATTTTTTCTATACCATGTTCAGCAAATGAGATTCTGCTTTTAGCTGGCATTTCAGATATATATTTACTATCAATATCATCTTCCTCTTTTTCAATAGGTTTATATCCATATTCTTTATATCTTTTAAAAACTGAATCTACTACTGGTCCATATTTGAAAGCAAAAATCTTATCTGTAAATAATTCTCTTCCTGTTTCACACAAATAGTCTGCAAAACACAAATATACTAATTTTTGCAACTTTAATTGTGTACACTTAATTTTAGATAAAATATATTTAGCAACATCTATCCCCTCTAATTTTCTGTCTTTTTTTATAAGTTTTATAAATTCATCTAATGTATCTATAACTTTTACATCTTTGAAAAAATGATCTGCTTCATACACTGACTTCCATTCTTCAGTATCTGCCTGTATCATATGTGTAGAAATTGAAACATCTCTACCACATAATTTAATAATTTTTTCTAAACTTTTACTTAATTCCTCTTGTATACTTGCATCTTCAACTATATAATCAAGTGCTATTCTTGTTCCTAATGAATACGAACTACTCATAAATATAAAGTGTGTTACCATTACTTATTTCCCCCTTATTTTCATTTTCCCATCTTACATAATCTTGTTTATATCTTTCATGTGAATTTATATTATTTATTTCATCTATTTTATTCCATACTTGTAGTTCCCATTGAAAACAAAAATTATTCTTCCATCCTTTCATCTCAGCTCCAAACTTTGTCTCTGTAACTCCTTCCATGGGTGTTTTGTTCCCAATTCTACTCCTTCATCAACTAATTTTTGAAAATTTGTAAGTAATGGTATATATGTTTCTGAAATTGCTTCAAATAACCAAGATTCTTCTAAATAATTATCACTTTCTGGGTGATGTATAAATGGAAGGTGTGCATGTAATACAAAACTTACATAACCTTTTTTTTGTTGCATTTTATTTCTCCTTAAACTGCCAAAAGGTATGCCCCTTTTTAGCAGATAATTATATTCTGTCAAAAAGAAGTATCCCTTTTGGCAGTTTGTAAAATTCTATTTAAACTGTGATGATGTATGTGAAGATGGATTTGACAAATTTTCAAGACTATCTTCATTTTTATATAATTTTGTGTATAAATCATAAATATTATGGATATCATAAATTTTTTCTATATTTTTAATAAATGAAAGTGTTGTATATGATTTTTGAGTTTCTTGATTTGTTTTTATATTTCTAAAATTAACCATTTTATTTGAAGTGTTAAATAAAATATGATCATTTGGAGTTTCTATTTTATTTGAAGATGATATATATATATATTCAGAATTAATTTTTTCTTCTTTTTTAATAGGACGTCTGCCAAGTTCGATTTCATAATGTGATTTACTATCATTTATATGTAAATACCAACTGTTTGCAAAATCATTAATTTCAACTTCAAAGCTATAGTTTAGGGTAGTATTATGAATAATTAAAACTGGTTTTGTTTTTTCAAAGAAATTTTCTCCATATTGATTTTTGTATTTTTCAATATCATCATCAGAAATTTCCCAATATATAAATAGTGTTTTTGGCGTTTGAGCTAAAATTTTTATTACTGTTTTGTTGTATTTTTCTGGTAAATCATAGTATTCTGTTATAATGTTTTTGGTTTGTGTTTTTTTCTTTGATACAGATTTTCTTGTTGCTTTTGGTACAGATTTTTTTTCTGATAAAGTAGATGATTTCTTTTTAGAAGTAGAAGTCTTTTTTACTTCTGAAGTTGTTTCAGAATTTTTTCTTGAAGTTTTAGTAGTAGTTGTTTTTCTAGTCGTTGTAGATTTTACAGTTTTTGTTGATGTGGTATTTTTTTTAACATTTTTTAATTCATCTTTTTCTTTTGCTTTTCTTGGCATTTTTTTCCTCCTATGTGTTTCTCTTTAATTTATTATATACTATAATAAATTAAAAATTT
>CAOSZT010000194.1 GCA_948528155.1 uncultured Clostridia bacterium
GAGCGCTCGGCTGTTAACCGATAGGTCGTTGGTTCGAGTCCAACAAGAGGAGCCAATATGTAAACTAATTGCCAAAAATGGTAGTTAGTTTTTTATTTTGCAATTTTAAACAAATCAATATATGCTTACAGTTGCAAAGAAAGTAGAATTTTATTAGATTTTTTAGTCTTTCCTAAATTTTGCGGAAATTTCTTGATTTTGGATCAAAAATAGCATGAATTTTATTGCACGACTGTACAAATTATTACCAAAGTTTGAAAGTATTAATATAACTATATTTTAAATAAAACGAGTTTGGTACAAAGTGATGTTCCCATTTTATGATATTTTTAGTTACTGTTTATTGAATAAAATGTAGAAATTTGATACAATAATCGAAGAATTATAATAGATTTATATAAAAAATTTGAAGTTCATTAAAGAACATGACAGAAAGGAATAATATGAAAGTTATTAGTTTATTTAGTGGTTGTGGAGGATTAGATTTAGGATTTGAAAAAGCTGGATTTGAAATTCCAATAGCTAATGAATTTGATAAAAATATATGGGATACATTTAAAATAAATCATCCAAAAACTAAATTAATTGAAGGAGATATTAGGAATATAAAAGAAGATTATTTTCCATCAGAAGTAGATGGAATTATTGGAGGTCCTCCATGTCAGTCTTGGTCAGAAGCAGGCTCATTAAAAGGAATAGATGATGACAGGGGAAAATTATTTTATGATTATATCCGAATATTAAAGAATAAGCAACCTAAATTTTTTCTTGCAGAAAATGTTAGTGGGATGTTAGCAAATAGACATTCAGAAGCTGTAAAAAAAATTTTAGAGATGTTTACAGAGTGTGGTTATGATGTAACGTTAACATTAGTTAATGCTAAAGATTATGGTGTGGCACAGGAAAGAAAAAGAGTTTTTTATATTGGATTTAGAAAAGATTTGAATATAAAATTTAATTTTCCTAAAGGTTCTACTGAGGATGAAGATAAAAAAATAACTTTAAAAGATATTATAGGGGATTTAAAAGATACTGCTATTCCAGCTGGAGAAAAAAACCAACATAATCCCAAAGCAATAAACAATCATGAATATTTTATAGGCAGTTATTCTCCAATTTTTATGAGCCGTAACAGAGTTAAGAATTGGAATGAACAGGCATTTACAGTACAAGCTTCTGGAAGACAATGTCAACTTCATCCACAAGCACCTAAAATGATAAAAGTAGATAAAAATGATTACAGATTTGTAGAGGGAAAAGAAAATTTATATAGGAGAATGACAATAAGGGAAGTAGCTAGAGTACAAGGATTTCCAGATTCTTTTAAATTTATTTATAATAATACAGATGTTGCTTATAGAATGATAGGAAATGCTGTTCCTGTAAATTTAGCATATGAAGTTGCAACAGCAATAAAAAAAGTATTGGAAACATAAAGGAGATGTTATCATGAGTAATCAAAGTAATGTTATAGGGAGAGCATATGAATATATATGTTTAAGTATACTTAACAAAGAAATTAATAAAATTAGATATTCAGAAATAGAAGAAAATTCAAATTTTAGTATTGCAAAAGAATGTTGGGATTGTATTGATTTTAAATTACAACAAACATTAATAAAAAGTGCTAAAACAGCTGTATTTGCAATATTTGATTTAGAACCAATGATTTTAGATGATGAAAAAGATAAATTGTTTTTAAAATTACAAAAAGATAGTGAAGGGGAAATCGGAGATGTAAGAGATATTATAATAGATAGAAGAAATATAGAATGGCAAATTGGATTAAGTATTAAACACAATCATTTTGCAGTAAAACATAGTCGTTTAGGGAAAAATTTAGACTTTGGGAAAAAGTGGTTTGGAATTAGCTGTTCAGAACAATATTGGAAAGATATAGAACCAATCTTTTCATATTTAAATGCAGAAAAATTATTAAAAACTAAATGGAGTGATTTACCAAATAAAGAGAATGATGTATATATTCCAATATTAAAGGCTTTTATGGATGAGATAAATAGAAGTTACAAAAGTAATCAAGAACTACCTAAAAAACTTGTAGAATATTTATTGGGAGAATATGATTTTTATAAAGTGATTAGCTTAGATAATAGAAAAGTTACTCAGATTCAAACATATAATTTACGAGGTACGTTGAATAAATCCAGTAAAAATGTTGAACCTAAAACAATCATACCAATAGCTAGTTTACCAACAAGAATTGTAAATATTGATTTTAAACCACAAAGTAATAATACAGTGGAATTATATTTAGATGGTGGATGGCAATTTAGTTTTAGAATTCATAATGCTTCTACAATAGTAGAAAATAGTTTGAAATTTGATATACAGATTATAGGAATGCCAACAACAATAATCTCGATAGAATGTTTGTGGAATAATTAAAATAAATGAAAAAATAAGCTTAATTGACATATTTTCAAATGTATTCAAATACCTTTCACACGACTGTATATAAAAAAATTAAGTCTTGAAAGTGTTGATGTCAGTAGCATTACAGCGGTTATAATTCAAAACGAACAAGGCACGAGGAGCCAAAGCTAATCATTATAATTAGCTTTTTTCATATGTAAAAAAGAATTTTTAATTTATGAGATGCTATAAATATCAAAATATACATAGTATTCTTAAATAAATTTACAAAATTATTATAGTATGATATATTAACCATATAATAATTGAAAGAAAATAATAGGAGATAAACTATGGAAAAGCATGAATTAGTTGATGTAAACGGAAATAAAACAGGTAAAATTCTTACACATGTAAAGGCTCGTGATCCTAATAATGTACCTGAAGGACATTATATAGCTGTTGTAGGAGTAGTTATAATAAATAACAATAATGAAATTTTACTTCAAAAACGTAGTAGATTTAAAAGAGCTAATCCTAGTAAATGGGGGATTTGTGGTGGAAAAGTAGATTTGAATGAAACAACAATTGATGCAAGTGTTCGTGAAACTTTAGAAGAAATAGGGATTAGATTAAATAAAGAAGATTTGAATTTTCTAAGTATGGATACAAATGAGAAAACACATTTTACAGTATATTACGTTAGACAAGATGTTGATATAGATAAATGCAAGTTACAAGAAGAGGAACTAGAAGAAGTAAGGTATTTTAAAATAGAAGAATTACAATATTTAGATAATGAAGGATTTGAGTGGTTAGATAATTTAAAGAAAGTTATATTAGATTGAAGAATATGATTAAAGGGGAGAGAATTTCTATGGAAAAGATAATTATATTAGGAACAGGGCATGCGATGACATTAGATTGTTATAATACTTGTTTTACTTTGAAAAATAACGAAGATGAACACATATTAGTAGATACAGGTGGAGGATTACAAATAATAAAGCAATTAAGAGATGCTAATATAGATTTTAGAAAAATACATAATATTATATTGTCCCATAAACATACAGACCATATATTAGGAATGTTTTGGATTATAAGATATGCACAAAAGTTTTTTGACAATAATAATTATGATGGAAACCTTAATGTTTATATGCATAAGGAATTAGAAAGTACAATTAGAAAAATAATGTTTGAAGTATTACCACAAAAATTT
>CAOSZT010000195.1 GCA_948528155.1 uncultured Clostridia bacterium
TTGACTTTGACATCAGTATTATCATCTGTTACATTTGGATATTTTTCAACATCAACTAAATCAGCAATCGTTGGCTCATAAACTTCACCATATTCAATTGTTACTTCATTCTGCTTTACTTCCCATTTATTAGCACATCTCTCAACAATAAACCAAATACCAACAGCAAGGCAAATAACAACGATAACAGAAGTTACAATTGCAATAATTTTCTTTGTATTGTTATTTTTTTTATTTTCTGGTGTTTCGTCCTTTATTTCTAAAGGCTCACTTGGCTCTGTAGACTTATTTTCGACATCTGTCTTTTTTGTTTCTTCATATTCATTTTCAATATCAACTACAACTTTTGTTTCTTCTTTTTTCTTTTCAATCTCTGCAAAAGTTCCCATATTATTATTCCTTTCTGCGTTTAAGGTCGCCACCTTGTTTTTCGACATTTGTCAATTCATTAATACAGTAATCAAAGTTTGTATTCTGCTTTGAGCCTGTTATAATATTTTTCTGTTAATTTAGGATTTGGTTTTCCGTAATAGAAACCTTTTAATTCTGTAAAAACTACTTTGCCATTAACTAAAGTATCTTCAACAATAAAGGTCATATTGCTGTCTGGTGCATAAGTTTCAATATAAGTTTTTTCTACTGACATTTTAATACCCCTCTTTTTTTATTTCATTTGCAAGTATATCGGCTATTTTCTCATAATATCCATTAAACTCTTTAATGTCTTGTATTGCCTTATAAATTTTGTCTGAATTATAAGCCATATCATTTTTATTACCTAATTCAACACAAACATTCCAATTTGGTATTGCAAGAAATCCACCGTTAATGTGTTCACCGAAGATACACAAAAAGCTATATCCACCTGCATTAATATTCATCTCTTTAGCTGTTACTTTATCCATAGTTATTATCCTTTCATTACTTTATTTTGTTTATATTCTGGGGATTTTAAATCCTCATAATAGCAATCAAAACAGATTAAAACAGCGTTGTTAATATTATCAGAAAACCAATAATCATTATAGTCATAAGTAGGCATTATCATATAAACATTCATTTCTTCTAATTCAGCAAAGTATTTTGGAAACATAGGATTGTATTCATAATCATATAAACTATAAAATTCTATTTCTTTGCCATCAAATGAATGACATTCAAATACAATATTACCACTTAATAATTTTTTCACTTCTTTAAATTTCATACTCATAGTTATTTTCCTTTCATTATTTGACTACTTCTTTTTGCTTCCTAATCAGATTAAAAGAAGTAGAATGAATTGCTGTATGTATTTCATATTGTATAATATCTTAGGATAAAAATAAAGACAAGCATATTTCAGCTTGTCCTTATTTATGATTTTATACTGTGTTCAATTAATCGAAATGTTGCTGTTTTTGTAATTTTTGATTTTCTAACCACGCTTGGAAACAAGAATAATAATACCCATATTTATTATTTGTTTTACAGTTTCTTTCTTTAGTAGGCTTCCAAATTGCCATTGTAAAACGACCAATATTGTTAATAGCAGGTATTTGCTTGTCAATGCCAGTTAATGAAAAAATATAACTTGCAGATAAAGAATATATTGCTTTTAGCTTGTCTTTATCATAAGAATGTACATCTTCTGGCACAACGGACATTATTAATTGTTCTTCTTCTGTAAAGTTATTGTCAAGAAAATCATCATATTCTTCGGCTTCTTCTGGTGGTATATCATTTTGTTTAGAAGTTTCTTCATTTTCCTTCTTTGCTTTTATTGAAAAATTAATTACCGCATTGCTTCCTTGACCAGTTATATTATAATCTATCAGAACATCAGTACAGGTATTAATAAGTTGTATTGCAGGGATAATGGCATATTGTTTTAAGTTTGCATTATTACCTTTATATTTTTCAAAAATAATTTTACCTGTGTTATCCATTTCTAATAGTCCAACAGCTCTTTTATATTCTGATATTTCAAGGTGTCGGTTTCCTAATTTTTCGTATTGTTTTACAAGCTCGTATGTTCTCATTGTTACTGCACTTGCATTATTTGCATTAAGTAAAATTAAGTTTTTCAGAGAATATTGAGTGAATTTTTTTTTCAAATTAAGAAAATAATCTTTTAGGTCTGGATTTATTTTTACACGAAAAAAACCTTCCCCCTCTATGTACTTATATTTTGTAAATATAGTAAAAGCTTCAAGAACTCTCTTTCCCCTATTATTAATCTTTTCAATTAATATATAACTTTTCATCATTTCGTCTGTAAGTGGTTTTAATTTATCATACAGATTATTACTTTTTATATCAATGTTCCACTGTTCCGCAAATTCTTTCACATATATTTTATAATCAAAGAAATCCTCATCGTTTTTATTAATCATTGCTACTACAGTATAGAATATCCGCAAAGCATTAATACTAAAACGAGGTTTATTTTCTATAATATAGTTTGATTGAACTAATAGAGTATTGTCGTTAATATTCATTATACAATTCCTTCTTTATGTTAATTATACTTCTATTATAATGATTAATTGCAAGATGTCAAGCCATAACTTGCAATTCACGACTTTTTACTTGCAATCACGACTTTTTACTTGCAATCACGACTTTTTACTTGCAATCACGACTTTTTACTTGCAATTTATCTTTATTTTTGGCTTAAATACAGGGGTTTTCAGAGCCGAAAACAATTATAAAAACAATTATAAAAACAATTATAAAAACAATTATAAAAACAAACTAACAAACATAATATAATAATATATTATATTATTAGTAGGCTTGTAGGTTGGTTTGCATAAACAAATATTATTTTCTTAATTCATTTATTTGCTTCACAAGTTCAGTCAATGCAATTATAAATTCATCTGGCTCTGGCTGTCCTTCTGGAAACATTAAGTCTTTAAGTTCTTCTGACATTGTTATCACTTCCTTTGATAACAATTATAGCCTGTCTACTATGCGAATTGTGTCATAAAATGTTAAGCATCAAAATAGAATGTTATTAATAAATACAGACAAATAACTTGTATGACTTACTCACAGAATAGCTGTATTGTCCTCTGTGAGCAGTTATTTTAAATTTTTATTTGTTAGATTATAAACAACTCTAATTTTCTCTAAAATGTGATTATAGACTCTCACAGCACCCTTTTTAAAATATTGTGATATTTTTCTAATAAAAAAGGATAGGTCAATCCTATCCTTTCTATTATTTCACTTTAACATAATATTTACTTTTTTAAGGAATTTCTATTATATACACATATTCTACTTTTCCTTCCGCATCAAAATCTATGTGAAGGTCATAAACCTTTCGACCGTAGTTGTTCTTAAACAACGATTTTTTAAATGTTGCACCTGCATCATATGAATAATTTTCTTTGTATTCTATATCTGTGTATTTGTGTCTTGGCTCTCCCAACAGTTCAACAACTTCTTCTTCTGATAATCCTATAAGAATTTTATTATCATTTATTGCACTCATTTTTATATATAGTTCATCAGAACATTCTTTTTCTAAAACACATATGCCTATAAAAATCAATATTATAACAATA
>CAOSZT010000196.1 GCA_948528155.1 uncultured Clostridia bacterium
ACTAAATTGTCAAGATAAAGAAACAAAAGAAAAAATGAATGAAATTGAAAAAATTTCAATGGAATATATAGAAAGAAAAATAAAATAAAAAATACTCAACAAACTAGGAGAAAATAGCCAAAAAATTTTTTGAATTGAGATGAATGAAACAAATTGAAGTGAAAGGAAGAAGAAAATGAAAAATAATATATTAGTAACAGGAGCCGCAGGGTTTATTGGTGCAAATTTTGCAGAATATTTTGTAAATAAACACCCAGATTATAATGTAATTGTATTAGACAAATTAACATATGCTGGAAATATGGATAATTTAAAAAATGTAATAGATAAAATAACATTTGTACAAGGTGATATTTGTGATTATGAATTTATACAAGATTTATTTAAAAAACATGATATAAATGGAGTTATACACTTTGCTGCAGAATCACATGTAGATAATAGTATAAAAAATCCTTTTATATTTACACAAACAAATGTAATAGGAACACACACATTATTGGAAGTAGCAAAACAAATATGGGGAGAAGGTAGCACTAATAAATTTGTTCATATATCAACAGATGAAGTATATGGATCACTTAAAGAAGAAGGCTATTTTACAGAAAGTTCTCCAATACAACCAAGTAGCCCATATTCAGCTTCAAAAGCAAGTTCAGATTTAATTGCTTTAGCATATAAAGAAACATTCAAAATGAATGTAAATGTAACAAATTGTTCTAATAATTATGGACCATATCAACATAACGAAAAATTAATTCCTCATATGATTAAACTTGCTTTAAAAGATGAAAAATTACCAATTTATGGTGAAGGTCTAAATATTAGAGATTGGCTATTTGTTGAAGATCATTGTGAAGCTATTGATTTAGTGTTCCACAAAGGTATTTCTGGTGAAAGATATAATATAGGTGGGCATAATGAAAAAAGAAATATTGAAATTGTTAAATTAATTTTACAAAGATTAGGTAAATCAGAAGACTTAATTGAACATGTTGCTGATAGAAAAGGACATGACTATAGATATGCTATAGATCCAACTAAGATTAAAAATGAACTTGGCTGGGAGCCTAAAACTAAATTTGAAGATGGAATTGTAAAAACTATTGATTGGTATTTAGCAAATCCAGACTGGTTAAAATAAGCTTTATAATTTTGTAAAATAGGATGTTAAAATATGAGGTGATTATATGTATTGTATAGATGAAGTAATTATGAAACAATTTTTTTATAATGGAATTGAAGATACTCAAGAATTAATCGAAGGAATTATATTTTTTGCTAATAGTGAAATGCATAAATTATATGCAAATTTAAGAGAACAATACGATGCATCAAATACAAAACAATTATTACAAATGAAAAACATTGCTTATAAATGTGGATTACAATATTATAGATTTATTGAATTAAATAAAGATACTAGTAGACTTGTAAATTATAAAACTGAAAATGAATCACAAAAAGTAAAACAAATAATAGACCAAACAATTGAAGATATAATAAATAGAAAATCTCTAATAGAATATAAAGTAGGATATTTTTATTGTAATAGTGAAAGTTCTAAATTTTTATCAAAATATCCCAAAGGTGATAGAATGAGAAAATTTTGGGCAATCGAAGTTTCAGAACAATTAAATCAATTATCTATACAAGAAAAAGAAAACCCAATAGATTATTATAGAACTTGGATAAATGTAAGATTAAAAAATGCACTATTAAAAAAACACAATATAGATATATCACAACTAGAATGGCTAAATTATATGAAGGAAAAATTAGAAGAAAGAATTAAACTTTTAGAAAAAAAAGAAGAGGAGCAAATTAATTTATAATAAAACATAAAACTAATAGAAAAGATTTTACAAGAAAAAGAAAATTAGAATTTAGAGAAATAGTGTATTCTGTATTAGTGCTTTCTAATTCATGTTTAGATTTTGAAAAAGATTGTTTTTGTGATGTTTTTAAAATAAAAGGAGTAAGTAACGCAGCAGTTTGTAAAGCAATGTGTAAAGTAAAATTTACAGCATTCATGGAACTTTTATATGTTACACAACAACTTATTCCTGCCAAAAATAAATATAAAGGTTATAATATTATAGCAGTTGATGGTGTAAAAGGTGAATTACCTAATACAAAAGAAATAAAGGATAATTATAAACTTACCAAAGGTTGTTTATATCCACAGTTTCATGCAGTAACATCTTTTGATGTGTTAAATAGTAAATTTATAGATGCTGAAATAGAAATGGAAACAGCAAATGAACGTAAATTAGCTTATAAGTTATTAGAAAACCACATACCAGGAAAAGACATAATTCTTTATGACAGAGGTTTTGCAAGTGTAGCCTTAATACAAAAATTAGAAGAAAAAGGCATATATTTTGTTGCCAGAGTATCAAAAAGCTTTATAAAAGAAATAAATGAGTTCACAAAACAAAAAACACTTGATAAAACAATTCATATAGACTATACACAAGAAAGGACAAGAAAAAGTAAAGTAAAAGATGTGGAACTGCCATATTCTTTTGATTTACGTTGTGTAAGAATATTTTTAAAAAGCAAACAACAGGAAATATTAATTACAAATTTACCAAGAAAAGAATTCAAACGTAAGGATACAGGCCATTTATATTCGTTACGCCGAGGAATAAAAGCTGGTTTTAATCATTTAAAAAATGCACTATACCTGGAAGCATTTGTGGGAATAAAAGAAAATTCCATAAAACAAGAATTTTACTCTATACTAATAAAATATAATATTACAATGCTTTTTACAGAAGAAGCAAAAATAATGGAAATAAACAATAAAAAAACTTTAAAACCGAAGTATAAGCCTAATATACGAAAAACAGCTGTTTTTTTGTAAAAAATATCTTTAAGATGCTTTATTCCAGCATAAAAGGATTGGCAAAAATAATAAAGGATATACTTTGTAATGTTGTAATATTCAAATCTGCTATAAGAAAAAACAGAACTTTTTTAAGAAAAAAATCTTCAAAATATTCTGTTGGTTATAAATGCAATTTTTTATTAATTTAATGACATTTACCGCTACATCCCCCACAAGAATGTTTTTCTTGGTACACTGTACTTTTATCTTCATTACCATCTGCTCCACATTCTCCTGTGACTTCATGCTGCTCATAAATAAAACACCCTTTACAATTGGTTTTTCCTCGAAATTCATCATAAATGACCTCCAATTCAAAAATCTGTTGATTGTTCCCCAAAAACTTTGCCAGCTATGTTAGCCTCCCATATAAACGCTCCCGTCCCTACAAAGCCCTGAATAATATATATTGTTTGTTTCTCCTTTGGGGCGAAAGTGTTTATATCAGAGGACAACTGGCTGCTATGCAGCCAATCATCCCCATCATAAAAGAACGCTAATTTTGCGTTTTTTTGAGGTCTGGTATAGTTTTTACTTAGCAAGATATTATCAAGCTTAGTAAAACTCCAGACCTTATCCCCATATGCACCAACTTAATTACACTTCCATAATAAGACGTTTTCTGATATAATAAAACTGAGGTGAAAAATTATGGAAATAA
>CAOSZT010000197.1 GCA_948528155.1 uncultured Clostridia bacterium
TTTCTTATTATAGTCAATTTTTTTAATGGCTACATCTATTTTATCTCCATAATTTAGTCCTTCTTTATATTCAGCCATACCAACTAAATTAGGTGTTAGTTCTATAAAAATTCCATTTTTGTTTTTTTCTGTTTCTCTTATAATTCCTTTTGTAGTCATTCCAACAGAAAAGTCCTTAATATTTTCTTCCCAAGTTCCCAAGATTTCTTTGTATGTTAAATTAACTCGTCCATTTTCTCTGTCTATATATTTTACCATGATATTTATTTTTTGTCCAATTTTTATCCTTTCAAATGGTGTTTTTATTCTTGCTACAGATAAATCTTCAATATGTACTAGTCCTACTACTCCTCCTCCAATGTCTACAAATGCTCCATATGGTGTGATATTTTTTACAATTCCTTTTACAGTTTGTCCAACTTGTAGTTCTGTTTTTACAAAATTTAATACTTCTTTTTGAACATCTCTTCTGGAAAGTACTAGGTTGTCTCCTTGTTTTCCTTTTTGCTTGAATTGTACATATTTATTTACTTTTCCAATACATATATTTGTTTTTGGTAAATTGTCTTTTCCTAGATTAATTTCTTCTACTTCTTGTCTTGGAATAATTCCAGTCTTTCCATTTTCTAATTTTACATATAAATTATAATTTTCATCACATTTTTCTACTATACCTTGAAAAATATCTTTAGTACCTGCAAAGCTATCATTTTTCCAGCCTTCTGGAAAAAAATTAAATGTATTCATTTTATTCTCCTCTGTTTTTTATAAATTTCATTTGTTTATTTTATTATTTTAATAGTTTCTCAATTTCATACTCTTTGAGAAATCTCCATGTTCCTATTTTTAAATCTTTGACATCAATATTTCCAATTTTGCTTCTATGTAATGCAATTACTTTGCTTCCAACCGCTTCACACATTTTTCTAACTTGTCTATTTTTTCCTTCATGTATTGTTATTTCTAGTCTTGAAATATTTTTTTCTTCATCTGTTTTTAATATTTTAACAGTTGCTGGTCTTGTAATATATTCGTCTATTTTTACACCTTTTCTTAGATTTTCCACTGATTGTTTTTCAATTATTCCTTTTAGAGTAACAGTATATGTTTTATTTATTTCATGTTTTGGATGTGTTATTTTATATATAAAATCTCCGTCATTTGTTAAAATTAATGCTCCTGAGGTGTACATGTCTAGTCTTCCAACTGGAACAATTCTTTCTTTTACTTTTACTAAGTCTAATACTGTGTCTCTTTTAAATTGGTCTTTTGATGTTGTTACATATCCAATAGGTTTATTTAATAAAATATATATCATATTTTTTTTATTTTGTACAGGTTTTCCACAATAATTAATTTTATCCACATTTGGAATAATTTTTATTCCTAATTCTTGTACAATTTTTCCATTTACTGTAACTTCTCCAGCTAAAATTAGTTCTTCACATTTTCTTCTAGATGCAATTCCACAATTTGCTAAATATTTTTGTAGTCTAATACTTTCATTTTCCATTATATACCTTCTTATTATCTTTTTTCAATTCAATAATTACTTTTTTTAAATATTCTGGCAAAGGTGCTTCTATGAACATTTCTTTACCATTTATAGGATGTTTAAATTTTAATGATTTGGCATGTAAACATTGTCCTTTTATGTCCCATTTATTTTTTCCATTAGAATAAACTTCGTCTCCTATTACTGGATATCCTATTTCTGCTAAGTGTACTCTTATTTGATGTGTTCTGCCTGTTTCAATTTTTACTTCTAAAAGTGTATAATCTCCATATCTTTCAATAACTTTAAAATGTGTAATTGCATTTTTTCCTTTTTGGTTAACTGCCATTTTCTTTCTATCTTTTGTGCTTCTTCCTATTGGCATATTAATAGTTGCTTCATTTTCTTTTACAAATCCTCTTACTAGTGCTATATATGTTTTCTCTACTTCATGTTTTTTTATTTGTTCACTCATATTAATATGTGCTTTATCATTTTTTGCAACTACTATCACTCCTGAAGTGTCTTTGTCTAATCTATGTACTATTCCTGGTCTTATTTCTCCGCCAATTCCTGATAATGATTCTTTACATATTGACATTATTGCATTTACTAATGTTCCATCTAAATTTCCGTTTGCTGGATGAACTACCATTCCTTTTTCTTTATTTACTATTATAATATCTGTATCTTCATATAGTATGTCAAGTGGAATATCTTGTGCTTCTAATTCAATGTCTTTAGGTTTTTCTTCTTTTATATTAATTTCATCATTTTCTTGAATTTTGTATGAAATTTTTGGTATTTTTCCATTAACTATTATTTTTTCTTTATTAATTAACCTTTGTACATTTGATCTTGAATATTCCGTATTTTCTGTAATGTATATATCAATCCTTTTTCCTACATCTTTTATATTTACTTTTATTTTTTTCAATAAACTCATCCTTTACTTTTATGTCTTTTTTATTCTTTTACATTTAATCTTTCATAAATTATAAAATTGTCATCTGAGTATAATTCTTTATAATTTTTATCTTTAGTTTTTGTTATTATCATATTGGTTTTTGATTTTTTATAACTTATAATATGTGTTATATTATATTTTTTAAATGTATCTTCATAAAATTTAGAAATTCCTGATGTATTTATAAAGTCTGTAAATATATCTTCTTCTTCATTTCCACTAAATTCTGGTGAATATAAATCAGCTCTTGAATCAATAAATACAGGTATTCCTCTGAATAACATATAACTTCCATAATTATATTCATTATAAAATTTAGCATTTTCTAAATCTATGTTTTCTATAATATAGTTACATGCCTCAACTGGATATGAAGAACTGTCTACATATTCATCATCAATTTTAGGTTTTATTGAATAATAACTTATTATTCCCATAAAAAATGTTATTGCTATTATTACTCCTATATGTTTACAAATTTTTTCTGTTTCTTCAATTCCTTTTTCTGTGTATTGTTTTATTAAATCTATCATTAGTCTTGTTAATACTACTGAACAAATTAATACAAACATTGAAAGTTGTCTTCTTGTAGATAACATTAGATAGCATAGACCTCCTAGCATAAATAGGTCTGGTAATTTTATTTTTGTTTTTGTGAATATTAATATTCCTAAAAATATTATTAGTATACATATTACTTCTGTATTGTTTGTAAGTGTCATTGGTAGATGTTCATTTATGTTTTGTGTTGTATTTCCTTGCATTGTTTTATATAAATATGTGTATGGTGTGTCTCCAATTGGTGTTAATATTCCTGTGAATATACATATAATCATTATTATTATTAAGAATTTTATGTTTTTGTTTTTATTTATTATTATTTTATATGGATTTCTTTTTTCTTCTTCTCTTTTGATTTTTATTTTTGAGATGTTGTTTTTTATTTTTTCAAGTTCTTCTTGTGCTTTTTTTATTTTTTCTTGAT
>CAOSZT010000198.1 GCA_948528155.1 uncultured Clostridia bacterium
AAAATTTTTAAAATTTTTTTATATTTCTATTGACAATTAATAGTTAGTCTCTTTTCTTATAATGGATTTAAATTATACTACTTTTGTTACTATTTTACAATATATTTGTCATGTTATTTGTAACATAATTTGTACTTTTTTATTGTTTCATAATGTTAAATTGTCTATATTTCTAAATTTTTCAAAAAGTTACATTGTAACAAAAAACTAACGTAAATAGTTTTTTATAATTCAAAAAATATTTTTATTACTGGATTACAAGGTTTGATGTTACATTGTAACTCACAAGTAACGAATTGGTAACGGAGAGAAAGAGCAAGAGAAAGAACTAGAGTTAGAGCAAGAGAAAAAAGAAACTAAACCAAACTAAACTTTTTATTATTTAACATAATTTTTTGCAAAAACATTGCAAAATCCTGCAGTATACTTTTCAAAATTATCTTGTTATACTTCTTTTATAATCACTGGTTGGAGGTATGCTATGAATAGTAAATATTATAAATTAATGTTTAAAAATTATCCTGATGTTGTGAATGTTAAAGAATTACAATTAATGTTGGGTGGCATTAGTAAAAAATTAGCTTATTATCTAATGCAAAACAATATTATCAAATCTATTAAAATTGGACGAGAATATAAAATTGCAAAAGCTGATGTAATTTTATATCTCACTGAAAAAAATTGCTCATAACTAGATTTTTGATTAAATCTATACTATTATAATTCCAATATTATAAATAGTAGGTAAATTCAATTCTGTTATGAACGAAAGGAGTTATTATGCAAGAGATAACAGAAGACCTACGAAAACAAAATATAACTGTTAGTTTACACGAAAAAAATAATATATATCAAGCAGTAATTAATTATAAAGATGATAACAATAAAAGAAAACAAAAATGGGTTTCAACTGGAATTAAGGTAGTTCGTGGTAATAAAAGACAAGCTTTACAAAAAGCAGAAGAATATAGGGAACAATTTGAAAAATCATTTAATTTGCAAGAACGTATTAAACAAGAAAATGATGAACAAGCTAAAAAGTACATGTTATTTAGAGAAAAATTGTATATAATGGATTCTCGTAAATATTATAATGAGAATATTCTTTACTTTGACTACCTAAAATTATGGATTGAGAAAGTAAAAAGTAATCTTGAATTAACTACATATACATCTCATTTACAAATGATTAATTCAAGAATTAAAAATTATTTCACTTTAACTCCTATTAAGCTATTAGAATTAGATCCTATACATATTCAAAACTTTTATGATATTTTATTAGCTGATGGACTAAAACCTACTACCGTTATTCGTTATCACGCAATCATTAGGAAATCACTTGATTATGCTTTTAAAAATGACTTAATTGTAAATAATCCTGCTGACAAAGTAAAACGTCCTAAAAAGAATATTTTTGTTGGCTCATTTTATTCTGAAAATGAGTTAAATACACTTTTTGAAAAATCTAAAAGTGATCCACTTCATTTAGTCATTTTACTTACAGCTTTTTATGGTTTAAGAAGAAGTGAAGTTTTAGGTTTAAAGTGGTCTGCTATTGATTTTGAACATAAAATTATAACTATTAAACATACTATTGTAGAAATTAAGGTAAAAGGCAAATATAAAATTTTAGGTAAAGATAGAACAAAAACAAATGCTAGTCATAGAACTTTGCCATTAACTGATGAAATTATAGTTGCATTAGAAAAGGCTAGAAAACAACAAAAGTATTATAAAAGAAAATTTAAGAAAAACTACATTACTAAATATGAAGAATATGTTTGTCTAAATCCTGACGGCTCTATCATAAAACCTGATTATGTTACAAGGCATTTCCCACTTTTACTTAAAAATAGTAATTTAAGACATATTAGATTTCACGATTTAAGGCATTCTTGTGCTAGTTTATTATTAGCAAGAAGTGTATCTATGAAAGCCATACAAGAATGGCTTGGTCATTCCGATTTTTCTACTACTGCTAATGTATATGCTCATTTAGATATAAATTCTAAATTACTATCTGCTGAAGCTATATCTTCTGCTTTTAGTTTTAAGAATTAAAAAATCTAGCTTAGCATTTTTTCTAACTAGATTTAGTTATTTACAATTTTTCAAAATTTTTATTACATTTAATTAAAATTATACTTTGGTTAGATTTTAGTTAGATATATAAAATAAATTTTCTAATATTTAATCTATCTATCCTTACAGTAGAAATAATTTCAAAGTCATTTAAGGTAAGCACTGCTACACACTCCACATGAATTGCAAGAGGAACGTTGAATAGTATTTTAGAGCAGGCAGATGTTGAACTATAAGAATTTTAAAAAAATCTATAATTAATTTAATTCAAATATTTTAATCGTTAAAATCCTTTAAAAATTAAATAAAATATGTTAAAATAAAACTATCTGAAAAGAAAGATAGGTTATTTACTATGAATGAAGAAAAAATAAAACAAAAAGTAATTAGGGGGGAAAAGATAAAGAATGATGAAATTAGCAGATAAATGGCAAGATTATAAAATACTAGATATGGCAGATGGACAAAAATTAGAAAAATGGGGAAATGTAATATTATCAAGACCAGACCCACAAATAATATGGAAAGAAAAAAGTTATCCTCAAAAGTGGAAGGAAATAAATGCAACTTATCACAGAAGTAATTCAGGAGGAGGAAATTGGGAGTTTAATAAAAAAGTTCCTAAACAGTGGCAAATTAAATATAAAGATTTAACATTTAATATAAAACCAATGGGTTTTAAACATACTGGATTATTTCCAGAGCAGGCAGTTAATTGGGATTGGATGATAAATAAAATAAAATTAGCAAAAAGGGAAATAAAAGTATTAAATTTGTTTGCATATACAGGAGGTGCAACTGTTGCTTGTAGTTATGCGGGTGCATCAGTGTGTCATGTAGATAGTTCAAAAGGGATGACAACTTGGGCTAAGGAAAATATTGAGAGTTCAGGACTTCAAAATAGACCAGTAAGGTTTATTGTTGATGATGTTGTGAAGTTTGTAAGTAGAGAGATTAGAAGAGGTAATAAATATGATGCTATAATAATGGATCCTCCTTCGTATGGAAGAGGGGCTAAAGGTGAAGTTTGGCAATTTGAGAATAATATTTATGATTTAGTAGAGTTGTGTACTAATGTGTTATCTGAAAATCCATTATTTTTCTTGATTAATTCATATACAACTGGTATATCTAGTAAAGTGCTTGAGGATATTTTGTTTTTGACTGTTGGTAAAAGGTTTGAGGGTAAATTAGAGTCAGGTGAGATTGGTATTCCTATGGATAATTCTAAACTGGTTTTGCCTTGTGGAATTTATGGAAGATGTGAGTGAGACAGTTTGGAAAAAGACAGGACAGTTGGGACCCAAAAACACAGTTGGGACA
>CAOSZT010000199.1 GCA_948528155.1 uncultured Clostridia bacterium
TTTTTATTAATTCCTTTACTTGTTCATTATATACATCAACCATTTTAAATCTATAACTTTCATCTTTATCATTCCAAAAGTCCATATCGCCAAGTTCTATAATAATCTCACAAGCTATATCATTTTGTGATTCACATACTTTTTTGAAGTAATCTTCAATTTTTCTATCTTCACGAGTTTGTTTGTTGTTATATTCTAGTCTTGCTTGCTCAAACTCATCCAAATATACTTGTTTAACATCATTTACAATATCATTTGTTCCATATATTGTTCTGATTAGTTCTGTTTGATTATCATAATCTCTTAAATTGTGTTTGTTTACATCTGACAAATCTTTTGCATTTTGAATTGCATTATTAGCTAGAGAAGTAGTACCAGATACATTTTCTTTTGCTACTTTTTTAGCCAATTTACTTTTGTTTTTATCACTACCTAAGTGAAAAGAATATGCCAATTCTTGCTCCAATAAAAACACCTCCTTTGAAATTTCTTCGTAGCACAGGACTTTGACCTTGTCACAAGTCCTAACCCAGTAGGAGTAAGTTAAGTACACTTTATAAAAATTTGTATTTATAGATAGCTAAACAGATATAAAATTATAGTTCTAAAAGTAGTGAAATTGAATTTTAGGAGGATTTTTATAATGGATAGTAAAATTACATATACAAAAGTTGGAGATTATTATTTGCCAAATTTAACACTTGCAGAAAGTAAGTATAAAAATTATCAATTAGGTAAATATGGAAGAATGAGATTGAATTATTTGCATAAGTATAAAAAAGCAGAATATATTATTTTATTTATGGATAATAAATTACATGAACATTTATACACTATTGATATGGAATGTCAAAAACAGTTTAAAATTTTAATAAAACAGTTTGCTGAAAAAGAGAACATAACAGAAGAACTAAAAGCTAATAATCAAATGGAATGGGTACAGAAAATGAATAATATTAAAAATAGAGTTGAAAAGATTATTTTTCATGAATTGATTTATATGTAAAAATATATGAGAAATTAATAACGAGACTTGACATGAATTAAATTAAATTCAGTCAAGTCTCGTTTAATTTAAATTTCCTTCAAAAGATTAACAGCCTCTATGCAAAGAGTTTTTAGGTCTTCACAAATAATTGTTGTTGCATGGTGTCTTTGGAAGAGTTTATCAAGATACTTAATGTTTTCAGCGTTGTTTGGTCTACCATAAAGAACTTTTTTATCTTTTACATAATATCCAAATTCAACATTAGTTGTTAAAGCTGGCATAGTATGCATTTCTCTAGGTACCCAAAACAAAATAACATTTGCAGTATCTAATGCTTCCCATTCCCAAGCAATCTGATTATCGTAATTAAACTGTGCTTCTCCACTGGAGAGTTCTGGTACATAAATAATACCAGAAAATCCTAAATCACGTAAATAATTACATGCTTCAGGTCTCCATGAAGGAATTTCTTTGTTTCTGGGTGTAGGTCCAGCCAAAAAAATTGACTTAGAGCCACCCATTATGGGTTGATCAGAGTAATTAATATTCATTATACTACCTCTCTTTTCTCAAACTTAAAATCGCTACCTACCAATTTCATATCAAAGTTAGTAGATTTAAGATTTTCAGGTTCTTTCGCTACTGCAGCAACATCAGCAATAAATGCTACGGTTACACCCTCGTTGTCAGTAACTTCATGCCTTACTCTTTTATAAAGTTCAGCAATTACAGGCATAATTGTAGAAATAGTTTTGCTTAAAGCATTTTCTGCATTAATTTTTTTGTAAAATGTCCATGCATTCTGTAAACATGCAGGTAAATAATACATCAAAATTGCAGAATCCTTAATTCCTGTCAAACAAAGTTCTTCATAAATAACATCTTTAATGAAGTTATCCAAAGAGTTACAAGCTTTCTGTACTTCTTCAGCTTCAGTGGCGTCAGATACTCTCACAAGATTGCATAACTTCATTACTGGAAAGTCAGTAACTTTGTAGATACAATTAGTTTTCTTTACAAAATTATTATACGCAGAACCTGCGTCGCAAATTCCTTTGATATAATCAGATAAAGTTTGTAAAGCATAAGAGAACTTTTGCCAATACAGTTCATTAATGATTACTGTACCATCAGGAACTACATGACCTGCTGCTCCTCCGATATCGAACAATACATGAATCATATAGAAGTTGAATGCTTCATCTGTAATTCCCAGAAGATGTAACAGATTAGCAGGAAGACATTCACTTTGAATATATTGTCCCATATTGAAGTTTGTTTTTAAACCTTCAAGAATTAAATCCTTGTATTTTTGATTCAGTCTGTCGAAAGTTGGTGAAAATTCAGGATACATTCTAAGACCTTCATACATAATCATGTCATGGTCTACAGATTCAAAACCTATAGTTTCTTCGATTTTCTTTACAAAATCGCCAACCTTTCCTAAATCGTTGATTACAAGGAATGCTCTCATTGCATCCTCATCTTCATATGTCTGCAATGCTGATTTTACGTATTCTCTCAGTTCATTAAAGCTTTTTAAAGTAATCCGCCCAATTTTTTGACATTTTGAAAATGCTTCGTAATTTCCTTCCAAAACATAATTCAAAAGAGTAATACTACACCAAGTGCGTTTATACTCTTTGTCGATAGTATCGACTCCCTCAGGTGTACCATTGACTGAATTAGCTTTAAGCCATTCAAGTTCAGGTGCGTTAACAATGTTGTTCATATTACGAACCTCCTTAAAATAATAATATATGTTTGATAACCCTGTAATACAAATGAGTATATAACTCAAGATTGCATAATTTATTGTACCACATTTATATTGAAAAATCAAATTTATAGAAATTTGCATGTAAAAAATCCTTGACACAAAGCTGTTTTGATGATATATTATGTGTACCACTTGATGTGGTGCTGAAAAATTAAATAATGACATTACACATAATGAGCTACTCGGCAGAAGGTATTAAGTTATTTTCGCAGTCTGGGTTTAACTCGTTCCGCCAAGCCAAGCAGAGCTGGTTTTAGAGAATATATAATGTGTCCAGCATAAAAAATTATGGCAGGAAATGTGCAAGTAGAATTAGAGCAAACTTGTTTTTGACTAGTTTTATTTGTCATTCCTGTCTTTTTGTTATGCTAAAAAAGACTATATAGGTATTCTTCTACATTCTTACAAAGCATAGCAAAAAGATACTGAAAAAATTTTATGCTAGGTAGCACAAAAATTTTTCAGTAGTCAAAATAATATTTGAATGGAAGTGAAAATATTATTTTGATTTGGCGAAGCCAAACATAAATTATCTATCGCAAGATTAGATAATTTATGAGCCCTCCGCAAGGAGCCCACGACATCTTTCCAAAACGAAGTTTTGAAAGTGTCATAGTGGGTTACATACTTTCGTTAGA
>CAOSZT010000200.1 GCA_948528155.1 uncultured Clostridia bacterium
AAAACAGAGGTTAAAATGCACGATTCAATAGATAATGTACTAAAAAAAGATTTATTAATAGAAAATATTATATTTAAAAAAGCTACTATTGATAATATAGATGAAATTATAAATTTATATGTAAAAAGAATGGTTTGGTTTAAACAAAATGGTATAAAACAATGGAGCAAGTACTTAACTAATCATCCGAAAGAGCAATTTATTCAAGTAATTGAAAAAGGTAACTATTATATTTTAAAGAAAGATAATGACATAATTGCAGGATTTGAAATATCTACAGATAGCAATTTTTGGAAAGATAATAAATCAAATGCTTATTATTTATACAAAGTAGTATCAAAAGTAGGATATAAAAGTCTTGGTAGTGAGATATTTAAAATAGCTAAAAATATAACAAGAACAAGTGGAAAAGCTTATTTACGAATAGAATGTTTAAGTTCAAATAAGAAATTAAATGAATTATATGACAAATATGGCTTTAAATATGTAAAGGAAGGACAAGACTATTATCATTATACATTAAGGGAGTGGAAAGTAAATGAGTAAGGTAATTATAGGAATAGTAGGAAAGCATATTAAAGATGATAAGATTAGAACAAATACTTTAATTAGAGATGAAATAAAACAAGCAGTATTTGAAATGGTGCTATTGGTATTGGAATACTATCTCCAAATGATGAAATATTATATACTATTGATGATTGGCAAAATATTGAAGAAAAAGTAGAAAAGGAAAAAATTATAGATCAAATAAATTTATGTAATGGAATTATATTACAAGGTGGAAGTACAAATGAAGCATTTGAAAATTGGATTGCTAAATATTGTTATGAATACAATATACCTTGTTTGGGTATATGTGCAGGACAAAATAGTGTTGTAAGAGGGCTTGGAGGAACAACTTATAAAATACCTAATCCAGAAAAACATAATAAACCAAGTGAAAACTATGTTCATAGCATACATATTGATATATCATCAAAGTTTTATAATATAATAAATAAAGAAAAAATTATGGTTAATTCAAGGCATAAAAGGTCTATTGATAAATCTCCGTTTTTAGACAAAGTAGATTTTTGTGAAGATGGATATGCAGATGTTGTAGAATCAAAAGATAAAAAATTTTATATTGGTGTAAGATTTCATCTATATTGGGTGTTTCTGGTAATTCTAATTTTATATTATCTAATACCTTTTTAGTATTTTCAAAATTAGTCAGTTTCTTTAAATCTTCTATCTTTTCATGTTTTGCTCCAGTTTCTTCTACTGGTAAACCTCTTTCTAAATCGAAACCTTTTGAGGTTATATATTTGTGAAAAGCATTTTGTAATTGTCTGTAACTATCTCTACCTTTCCAAAAATTTTATCAATATAATTTCCTTCTTTATCTTTTGTATGAATTACTGGTATATACACTAAATGCATATGTGGTGTGGTTTCATCTAAATGTACTGTTGCCGACACAATATATTTTTCTCCAAGATTTTTATAATTGCATACAAATTTATAACTTTCTTTGAAATATCGTTTTGTTTCTTCTAAACCAATTTTATTAAAAAAGGCATTATCAGAAGTAATCAGCATTTCACACATGATATTACTATTACTTCTAATAGTGCCTTTTAAATCATATTCCTTTTTCATTTTATCAAATTCTCTTATATAAGTTAGTTCATTTTTCTTACACCAAAAATTGAGATGTGTTCTTGTAGGGTCAATATCTTTATTAGAATGACCTTTTGACCTTCTATCATTGTGAATGTATGACCCTTGTGCATCAACTCTTGTTAATTTATCATTTCTTATAATAGCATAGCTCATATCTTCTTTGTACCTCCTTCTTTGCTCAAGATATTCTTTGAATGTCTAACATACTAGACAAACAAGTTTGTCCTGTATGGCAGGGTTTGGCAACCCTACAACCCAAAATCTAAAAATTGCATAACTGCATTTTTAGATTTTTCATAAAAAGTTTCATTTGCATGAACTTTTTATGATTTCAATAAATTTGCTTTTTGCAATTTATTGAAAAAGAGCAAGAAAAAAATTTACAAATTTTTCTTACTCTTTTTGAAACCTTGCTCGGTTTCAATCTTCCACGCATAACAAATACAAGCATAGATTTTTGCAAAATCTACACTTTTATTTGCTTTATAAATTATAGGCGAAAGCTACTAAATATCAATATTTTCTTATTTTGTCATAAGAAGATGTAGATGATGTAAATACATCTTCAGCTAATGGAAGATTTTTTGTAAGAATGCTAACAGTTTTATCTCAACTAGAAATTGAAATAGTAAGTGAAAGGACAAAGTTTGGATTAAATGGTGCTATAAAATCTGGACATTTGCCACGGAACTATTCCATTAGGTTATAAAAAAGATAGTAACAAGAGAACTGTAATTGATGAAACTACAAAAGATATTATAATAAGAGTATTCAATATGTATTTAGAGGGAAAAAGCTTTCAACAGATAGCAAATATCTTTAAAGAAGAACAAATACTATACCCTAAAAAGTGGAGAGATTCCCACATTCAAAAGATAATAGAAAATCGTATTTATATGGGAGATTATGAACAATACAAAAAAATTGGAAAAGCACAAGGCAAAGAGCCAATAATCTATATGAATGTTGTAGAGCCAATTATTAGTCGTGCTATGTGGGAAGAAGCACAAATACAAAAAGAGAAAAATCAAAGAGCCTATACAAGAGATAGAGTTTATTTATTCTTTCAAAAATTAAGATGTCCTAATTGTAATAGAATAATGAAATGCAAAGGCTCAGGTGGTAAAAAGAAAAAATATATGTATTACAACTGTGAACATTGCAAGCTGTATTATAGAGAAGATTTAATAGAAGAATGTTTGGAACATTTTATATTAGACTTAGTAGAATATGATATGGCAGTAAAAAAATATTTTCTTCCAGTTTTAGCAGATAAAAAAGAAACAAGTACAGAAAAAATAGACAAAGAAATTGAACAGCTAGAAAAACAAAAAGAAAGAATTAAAAAAGCATATTTAAGTGGTATTGTAGAAATGGAAGATTTCTCAGAAGATTATAAAGTTATAGAAGAAAAATTAAGCATACTAGAAAAGAAAAAGTTAGATACTTTAAACTTAAATAGCATAACCTTTTCTCCACAGCAACTAATGGCTGATAGGGATATAGAAAGAGAAAAACAAATTAGAGATAATACTTTGAACGAAACTATAAAAGAAGAATGGAATAAAAAATCAAAAGAAGAGAAACAAGAATTTTGGTGTTAGAATAGATATATAGACACAAAATTTTACGAATCGATGAAAAGATGATATAATATTATGTAAATGAAAAGAAGTGTCTAAAAATGAAA
>CAOSZT010000201.1 GCA_948528155.1 uncultured Clostridia bacterium
AGTGAAAATTTTTCACTCATTTTTCGTTGGGACTTTTTTTACAGCCCCTTTTTTTATTTGCTATATTTTTACAATACCACTAATTATTTTACTATCAGCATTACTATCTAACATTTTTTTAGACCCACCTGTTAATACAATTGTATCACCTTTTTCAAGTATTGCTTTGTCTTCTAATTTCTTAAGTCCTGCTTCTATTGTTTTATCTACGTTTTCTTGTTTCTCTACAAAAATAGGCTCTACATTCCATACTATTGCTAATTGATTAAATGTTCTTCTATTATCTGTTATAGCTAAAATTGGGCATCCTGCTCCCATTCCTGCTAATCTTCTAGCTGAATCTCCTGTATTTGTATAACATACAATTGCATCTGCTTTTGTATTTTTAGCTATTACACAAGCAGAGTAAGATATATTTGATTCTAAATCATTTAATTCTATATCTTTGTTTTCATCAAATTTTTTCCAGTAATTGATTGTTGGCTCAACTCTTCTTGCTATTTTATCCATTGTTTTTACACATTCAACTGGATAATCTCCCATAGCACATTCACCTGATAACATAACTGCACTTGTTCTGTCATATACAGCATTTGCTACGTCACTTGCTTCTGCTCTTGTTGGTAATGGTTGATGTGTCATTGATTCTAACATTTGTGTTGCTGTTATTGCTGGTTTATTTGCTTTATTACTTAATTTTATAAATTTCTTTTGCATAATTGGTGGCTCTGTAAAGTCTGTTTCTGTTGCCATATCTCCACGTGCAATCATTTGAACATCTGCATTTTCTACGATTTCTTCCATATTTTCTAGACCTTCAACATTTTCTACTTTTGTTATTATCTTTATGTCTTTTCCACCATTTTCATCTAATACTTTTCTTACTTGATCAATATCATCTTTATTTCTTGTAAATGACATTGCAACATAGTCATAATCATGGTCACATGCTGTTTTTAAATCATCAATATCTTTTTGTTTTAATGCTGGTAATCTTACAGCTGTTCCTGGTAAATTTATTGTTTTTCTACTTCCTAATCCATTTCCATGAACTACTGTACAAACAATATCTTTTCCTACTATTTCATCAACTACTAACTCAATAGCTCCATCATCTATTAATACCTTAGCTCCTACTTTTATATCATTATATAACTCTTTATATGATACAGAAACTTTGTCTTTGTCTCCTACTATATCTTCATTTACTAATGTGAATTTTTGTCCATCTTCTAATTGTATTTTTTCATTTTTTCCTGTTACTAACATACCTGTTCTTATTTCTGGACCTTGCATATCAAGTAATAATGCAACTGGTATATCTAATTCTTTTCTCAATTTTATTACTGTTTCAGTTTTCTCTGCTTGTTCATCCCAACTTCCATGTGAATAATTAATTCTTGTAACATTTAATCCAGCATTAAATAATTCTTCTAATCTATTTTCACTTGCTGGTCCTATTGTTCCTACTATTTTTGTTTTTCTTAATGATTTCATTTTTATTCCTCCCTTATTTAACCGATTTTAATTATATCATAATTAATTAACATATTTCAACATTTTTTGAAAATTTTGTAAGTGCTATGTTCCAAATAATGGTTTTTTAAATGAATAGTCCGTCAAAAAGTATTATATTGTAACAGATCTATATTCTAAATAATACTTTTTTTGTTTTTACTTAATTTAAACAAACAATAGCACATACCATATTGTTTTTATTACATATAGTTACAATATGTTTACCATTATAAAGAGTATATCTACATGTAATACTTTCTCCCACCTTAATTTCTCTCTTATATTGAATTCTAATATCATTAAAAGGTCTTCTTTTATATACTTCTTCAGGTAGTGCCTCATAAGCTAAATCCAAATAATATAAATTATGCATATGTTCATTTAAATCAATATCTCTTCTAGAAACTTTATACCCAATTTCATTACTAAAATTTTCAGGTATTGATATTTTATCCAATTCGGCATTATAAAATACTTTTTTATTTTCAATTTCATATTTTGAAATAATATTTTCATCAATTTTTATTAATCTTCCAGTACTAATATTAATTAATACCCATTTTGAAGTTGCAATTATACATAAATTATTATCTTCATCATAAATTTCAAAATCTCTATAAGTATATGTTTTTTTTATTTCTCCATTTATAGTTCTTCCCCAAGTATTAACCTTCAAAATTGTTCCATATTTTGGTCTTTTTTTTACTCTTAATTTCCAATCTAACAATATCCAAGTAATTCCATTTTTTTCTATATCATTTGGACCATATCCTACTAGGTCTGAATGATGTGTAGCTATATTTTCTAATATTTCTAATATTCCTCTATTTTTTATATAATTTTCTTTTCCTATATCTTTTGATTGTATCTTAAATTCTTCGCTAAAAATCATTTTATTGTTCCTTTCACTCTGCTTAGTTCATTACATCAATGTATACAGAATTTATTTCTAAATTTTGTATAAGTTTATGTAATTTGCTGTAATTCGTTTAACTTGAACATCTATATTAATATCCTGGTTTTTTTAATAATTTAAACATATTCTTTTTATACTCTTCTACACCTGGCTGATTAAATGGGTTGACTCCCAAAATAATTCCAGAAATAGCACATGCTTTTTCAAAGAAATAAATTAATTCTCCTATATTTTCTTCATCTAATTCATCTATATTTATTAATATATTAGGAACATCTCCTGAAACATGTGCTTTTATAGTTCCCTCCATAGCCTTTTTATTTACAAAGTCTAAAGACTTTCCAGCTAAATAGTTTAGACCATCTAAATTATCTTCATCTTTACCTATTTTTATGTCTGACTTTGGGTTTTCTATTGAAATAACTGTTTCAAATAAGTTTCTTCTCCCCTCTTGTATATATTGTCCCATTGAGTGTAGGTCTGTTGTAAAATCAACTCCTACTGGTAAGATTCCTTTTTGGTCTTTTCCTTCACTTTCTCCATATAATTGTTTCCACCATTCTGTAAAATAGTGCATTTTTGGCTCATAGTTTACTAGTATTTCTGTATTTTTGTACAATTTATATAAAATATTTCTTATAACTGCATATTTATAACAATCATTATTTTTTAAATCTATATCAGTGTATTTTTCTTGTGCATTTTTGGCACCTTTCATTAGTTTGTCTATATCTATTCCTGCTGTTGCTATTGGTAATAATCCTACTGCTGTTAATACAGAGTATCTTCCACCAACATTGTTTGGAATAATAAATTTTTCATATCCTTCAATATCTGCTAATGTTTTCAAAGCTCCTTTTTCTTTATCAGTTGTTACATATATT
>CAOSZT010000202.1 GCA_948528155.1 uncultured Clostridia bacterium
GAGCTTCTAGTGGAGTTTTTTTCTGAAACTTACATCGTTTAATTTCTTATTCATTAGTCAATATGATTATAGCATAAATTAAATAAAAAAATAAAGAGACATACCAAAATTTTATTACCTTATCATCATAAAAAAATTAATAAGTTTATCACTAAATTGTCCCTTTTGGTAAGATATTCGATAGCATACGCTATCGCCTACTTACCTCCACTCACTAAACTATCAAATCAATATTCTAAAACCTTATATTTTCAACGGTTTTCTCGTTTCGATACCTATCAAATTTTACTATTAGAAAGATTATCTAAAATTTGATATTGTTTGTACAAAAAATTCTATATTTATGCAATTATTTTAAGTAAAAAAATACATACTTAACTAATTTTTTATTAATGAAGTATGTATTTTCAATTACTTTTGAATTCAAATCATTTTATCAAGCATATTTCACTTGGTATCTACTTTGGAATCTTCCTTCTGGTATATCATGAAAACAGATTGCAATTGCTAAACCCAATCCCAATTTCAATGAAGCTTCAAATCCAGATCCAATAGCCAATCCCTCTGGAAAATTATGAATAGCTAAACCAATTGAAACAATTATACCTGTTCTCAATAAATCATTTTTACCATTATAGTTTCCTTGTTTATTATTAAATTTTTTCTGTACTATAACATCACAAAAAATCATTGATACAATTCCAATTAATATACCAAAAATTATACTATAAATACTACTTATTTCCAATGCTTCTGGAATTAAATCGAAACATATAATAGCCATCATTAATCCTGATGCAAAAGATAAAATAAAACTTAAAAATTTATTCGAATTTTTCTTGATAACTATTCCTAATATTCCTCCTAATGTAGTTCCAAATGTACCAAAAAATAATCCTAATAAAGTTGTTTTTAAAATTTCACTCACTATAAAAAACTCCTTAAAATATACTATATTTAAGTATATTTTAAGGAATTATTTTTTATACTTTAATTTTTATCCTTCATCACCCTTTAATCTTTCAGCCCTATCAGCAGCAATCAAATTATCAACCATTTCATCAATATTACCATTCAAGAAATTTTCCATTTGATAAATACTCATACCTATTCTATGGTCTGTAATTCTGCCCTGAGGATAATTATAAGTCCTAATCTTTTCACTCCTATCACCAGAGCCAACCTGAGACTTTCTTGCATCAGCTACTTCACTATCTTGTTTTTGTTTCTCAATTTCATACAACTTAGTTCTAAGCATTCTCATTGCATTATCCCTATTTTGAAACTGCGACCTCTCTGTTTGACACTCAACAACAATACCTGTTGGTTCATGTATAAGTCTTACAGCAGATGAAGTTTTGTTAATATGTTGTCCACCAGCACCAGAAGAACGAAAAACTTCCATCTTTATGTCAGCAGGATTTATCTCTATTTCAACATCTTCAACAACAGGCAAAACTGCAACAGTTGCAGTTGAAGTATGAATTCTACCACTACTTTCTGTATCTGGTACTCTTTGAACTCTATGTACACCACTTTCAAACTTTAATCTACTATAAACACCCTTTCCAGTAACCATAAAAGTAATTTCTTTATATCCACCTAATCCAGTTTCATTTTCATTCAAAACTTCTACTTTCCAATGCTTTGTTTCAGCATACATAGTATACATTCTAAATAATGTACCAGCAAACAATGCCGCCTCTTCTCCACCAGCACCAGCCCTGATTTCACATATAATATTTTTATCATCATCAGGATCTTTTGGTATCAATAAAAACTTCAATTCTTCCTCTATCTTTGGTAATTTATCCTTAGACTCATAATACTCTGCCTCTGCTAATTCCTTTAAATCCTTATCTTCCATCATCTCTTTTGCTTCATCCATTGATTCTTTTACTTTTTTATATTCTCTAAATTTTAAAACCACATCTTCAATACTTGCATGTTCTTTCATTAACTTTTGCCATTCAGCCTGATTAGATATTACTTCTGGGTCACTAATCATTTTTGTTAATTCTTCATATCTCTTTTCAACAGCTTCTAACTTCTCAAACATAAAATCTCTCCTTTATTTAAAAACTTTATGTATTATACTATTTTTTTCAGTAATTTTCAAGTAATTTTAAATATTCAAAAGATTTTTAGCTCCTAAATAATACTATTTTATTGTTGAGTAGCTGAAACAAATTGATAAATATACTTTTTTAGAGTTTTAACGTTCGATTGTAATAAAATAACTTTAAAACTTTTAGCCAAATCTAAAGATATCTTCACAACAAGTAAAATATTTTAAATTTATGATAACTCTATAAAATTATAATTAACACCATTTCTGTCTAACACAGCTCTTTCCCTATCAGTACAACTAAAAATTAAAATTTGCCTATCACCAAATCTAGAATTCAAATATAACAAAATATTCTGCAATCTCACATCATCATAAAAAGCAAAAACTTCATCCAAAAATATAGGCACACTCTCATCAGACAACTCATCAACCATAGAAAGCCTTAAAGATAAATATAATTGATCAATAGTACCAACACTCAACCTATTAGCAGAAACATAATCACCATTTTCTAACTCTGCAATAAGTCCTTCAGCTTCATTAAACATAACCCTATTATATTTTTCATTAGTAATTTTAGAAATATTTTTAGACAAATTATCAGTAAATTTAGGTGTAACCAAATTTTTCATTTCCTCATAAGCTTCAAACAACACATCTTTAGCCAAATTCATACTAATATCTAAATTTCTTAAAACAGACATTTTTTCATTATTATTAACTAAGCATTCTTCTATTTTAGACAAATTATCTAATTGAGGCTCAATATTCTTTCTATCCAAATTTAAAGAATGTAATTTTAATTTCTTATTACTTATAACATTTTGAATTTTATCAATTTCAAAATTTATATCCTCCAAATTATTCAACAAAAACAAACTATTTATTTTAGTCTGATCTAGTTTACTCAAATACTTATTTTTAATTTTTTCTTTCTCCAAATTTATTTTAAAACTAAAATTCCCTTTTAATTTTTCCAATTCATCTTGTAAAGTGGTCTGATTATTCTCTATCAATTTCCTTTGATTTTCTAAATTAAGCAACTCTAAATTTATTTTCTCAAAATGAGCTTTTTCAACTCTTTCCTGATTTTTTTGCTTTTTATTTTGGTTATTAATTAAAAATAAATAAAACCCTAAAAACACTGGAATTGTAAAAAGAAAACAATAATTAAAAACATTACTCTTTATAAAAACAAATTGTAAAACATTAA
>CAOSZT010000203.1 GCA_948528155.1 uncultured Clostridia bacterium
ACGTTCCTTAAAATCCCTGCTACAAGGGAAAAAGGGATTTTAAGGAACGTCCCTAACTCCCGTTTTCTATCTCTATTTTTAAAGTTAGGTGATAAAATGAAAGAAAAAGTAATAGAAACAATAAAAAAATACAAATTAATAGAAAATGGAGACAAACTAGTTCTAGGAGTATCAGGAGGACCAGACTCAATTAGTATGTTAAAAATTTTAAATGACATAAGAAACGACAAAAAAACACAAATAGAATTTGATATAATAGTAGCACATATTAATCATATGATTAGAAAAGAAGCAAAAGAAGACGAAAAATATGTACAAAAATTTTGTGAAAAAATAGATATACAGTTTTATTCAAAAAGTATAGATGTTCAAAAAATTGCTAATAATAATAAAATAGGAACAGAAGAAGCTGGTAGAAAAGCCAGATATGAATTTTTTAATGAAGTTCTAAATAATACTAATTCAAATAAAATTGCAATTGCTCATAATAAAAATGACAAAGTTGAAACAATAATTATGAACATATTAAGAGGAAGTGGAATAACAGGACTAAAAGGCATAGAGCCAATAAAAAATAATAAATATATACGTCCATTAATTGAATGTGAAAGATATGAAATTGAACAATATTGCAAACAAAATAATATTGAAGCCAGAATTGATAAAACTAATTTTGAAAATATATACACAAGAAATAAAATAAGAAATATTGTAATACCATATATAAAAGAAGAATTTAATCCAAATATAAATCAAACAATAATTAGATTATCAGATCTAGTAAAAGAAGAAAATGAATATTTAGAAAAAACTGTAAAAAATAAATATAAAGAATTAATAATAGAAGAACAAAAAAAAGAAATAATCATGAATTTAAAAGAGTTTAACAAACAAGATAAAGTTATAAAATCAAGACTTTTGTTATATACTATATCAAGACTTTTAGGCTCAACGAAAGGTATTGAAAAAATACATATAGAAGATATAATAAAATTATGTAGTAATAATATAGGAAATAAGTATTTAACTCCAAATAAAAATATAAAAGTTTTAGTAAAAAATAACAAAATTCATTTCATAAATCAAAAGTAGGCTTCCGTAATAATTATAACAAAGATTAAAATTTGTAATCAAAAAGTAATAAAAAAATTATTGCAAAAATCAAATATGTATGTTATATAACTTAAATAGTTACAGCAATTCAGAACAATGGAAGAATGGAGGAATTATTTTGAAAAACGGTATAAAAACATTAGCAATGTGGTTGATAATAGGGGTGATATTTATAGTATTATTATCATCTGTAATGACAAATACAAATACTAAATTAAAATATTCAGAATTAATTACAAAAATAAATGAAGGAAAAGTAGAAGCAATTGTTATTGATTCTGATGGTAGTTCAGCAACAATTGAATTAACTGATGAAAAAGTAAAAAAACAAGTTAATATTCCTAATATGGAAAATTTTATGAATTATACAGAAGAATTTATTAAAAATGGAGCATTTACACTAGAAGAAAACTCTGAATCAGTATTTTCAATAATTATAGGATTATTAACACCATTTGGAATATTAATAATTTTCTTTATATTCTGGTTTTTTATGATGGGAGGAGCAAATAATGCACAAGGTGGAGGAAAAACAATGTCCTTCGGAAAAAGCAAAGCAAGAATGATGACTCCAGCAGATAGAAACAAGATCACATTTGAAGATGTAGCAGGTGTTGATGAAGAAAAAGAAGAATTAGAAGAAATAGTGCAATTTCTAAAAAATCCAAAAAAATTTACAGATATGGGTGCAAGAATTCCAAAAGGAGTATTATTAGTAGGTCAACCAGGAACAGGAAAAACACTTTTAGCAAAAGCGGTTGCAGGAGAAGCAGGAGTTCCATTTTTTATAATAAGTGGATCAGACTTTGTAGAAATGTTTGTAGGTGTTGGAGCCTCAAGAGTAAGAGATTTATTTGAACAAGCAAAGAAAAATGCCCCATGTATAATATTTATAGATGAAATTGATGCAGTTGGACGTCAAAGAGGTGCAGGACTAGGAGGAGGACATGATGAAAGAGAACAAACACTAAATCAATTATTAGTTGAAATGGATGGATTCTCAGACAATGAAGGAGTTATAGTACTAGCAGCAACAAATAGACCAGACGTATTAGACAAAGCATTATTAAGAGCAGGAAGATTTGACAGACAAATAGTAGTAGGAGCACCAGATGTAAAAGCAAGAGAACAAATATTAGAAGTACATTCAAAAAAGAAAAGATTAGCAGAAGATGTGGATTTAAAAGTTATAGCAAAAAATACATCTGGATTTGCAGGAGCAGACTTGGAAAATGTATTAAATGAAGCAGCACTTTTAGCAGCTAGAAGAAACTTAGAAGAAATTGGGATGAAAGAAATAGAAGATGCTATGGTAAAAGTAACAATGGGACCAGAAAAGAAAACAAGAGTAAGAAGTGAAAAAGAAAATAGACTAGTAGCATATCATGAAGCTGGTCATGCAGTAGTAAGCCATTACTTAGAAACACAAGACCCAGTACATCAAATATCAATAGTACCTAGAGGAATGGCAGGAGGATATACAATGTATAGACCAACAGAAGACAAATCATTTATGTCAAAAACAGAAATGGAAGAAAATATAGTATCACTTCTAGGAGGTAGAGTAGCAGAAGCACTAATTTTAAATGATATATCAACAGGTGCAAGTAATGATATAGAAAGAGCAACAAAAATTGCAAGAAGTATGGTTACTAAATATGGTATGAGTGAAAAAATAGGAACACTAATGTTAGGACAAAACCAAGAAGAAGTATTTTTAGGAAGAGACTTTGCACAATCAAAGGAATATTCAGAAGAAACAGCATCAATAATTGATGAAGAAACAAAAGCGATTGTTGATAAAGGATATAATAGAGCAAAACAAATTCTTTCAGAAAATGTTGATAAATTACATTCTGTTGCAAGTATTCTACTTGAAAAAGAAAAAATTGAAGCAGAAGAATTTGAAAAAATATTTGCAGAATAAAGTTTTAGAGATAGTAAAAATGTACTATCTCTAATTATTTTATTTGATACTATTCGCTATATAAAATAAAAAGTATTGAAAAACACTTACTACTTTGTATAATGAAAATAGAGTAGTAATAAAATTACATAAATAATTTGTTATAGTATTGTAAAATTAACAT
>CAOSZT010000204.1 GCA_948528155.1 uncultured Clostridia bacterium
CCAAATTTATGCAATAAATTTGTGTACATCTCTTTTATATTATAGGGGAGTTCTTCTATAACTTATAAATCAATATTACTTTCATAATAGAACTTTCCTATAATATAATAAAAATCCCCATACCATTTTATGGGAATTTTTTTGTTATATTCTTATTATTCAACTACATTTTTCTTCTTTTTATCCAAATTATAACACCAACTATAATAATCATTACTGGAACACCAATTATAATTGCCAAAATAATTCTATGTTCTTGTTCTGTTGCTGTATATGTAACATTTCCTGTCGCCTTTCTAACAGTAATATCTTCTTCTCTATCAGACAAATATGCTATTGAGTTTAATACTAAATCTCTATTTTTACCATACACTATCATTGGTGTTTGATAGTTTTGTGCTAATGGCTTATCTGAAATAAATGAATTTTCTCCATATATAATTAATTTAGATTTTATACCATTTTCTCCTGTTTCTTCATTTGCTTCCACAATCGTTTTATCAAATTCTGCTCCTACCAAAAATGATCCTGTTTGACCTTCATTTGTGTCATTTGCAAAATTTGTTTTAAAATAAGAATTTTCACTTGTTTTTAATAAATCTATTTTTGTTGTATTTAAAGTCTTTAATACATCATCAGACACTACATTTATTTTTGTAGCTGTTTTTAATATTACACCTTCTGAATTTTTCAATTTACTTGTAACATCTGAATATTGCATTTCTGGTACTATTAAAAATGGTTCATTAAGCACCATTTTGCTACTATCTTTTTCCCCAATTATTCCTACTTCAAATGGGTTTACTCCATACATAGCTAATATCTTATTTACATTATTTAATTCTTTATCTTGTACAATTGCACCATTTAACCATAATATATTTCCACCATTATTAATATAATCTATTATAGCTGTTGTTGCTATATCATCAAAATCTTTTTGTGGTGATGTTATAACTAATGTATCACAATCTTCTGGAACTTTTCCTTTTGTTAATATATCTAAACTTTCAACTTCAGTTACTTCATTAGTTAAATACAAATTTAGATATTGCATACCATCATTTAATAAAAAATAACTATATCCATTTAAAAAATACACTTTTGGTATCTTTTCTGCTACTACAGATTTTATAGATGCTGTTAATTTTTCTTCTGCAACACTTATTGTCTCATATGTAGTATAATCATATGTATATAAGTCATTTGATGCTAATACTTTAGATTTTTTTCCACATTCTACAATTATCCCTTCACTTTCTTCATCTATCTCATATCTTTCAACTAAGTCTGGTCTATCTGTTGCAGTTACTGTTTCTATATTTATTTTTTCATTTACTTTAGTATATTGTTTTGCCAAATCAAGAATAGGCTCTTCCCCTTGATAACCTATAAAATATATATTTACATCTTTATCTATATTTTTAACTTGTTCTTTACTCTCATTTGTTAATGTAAACAACTTATCTTCTGTTAAATCAATTGGAGCCAATTGTAATCTTTGCATTAAAACTGTTATACCAATAAAAAATGCAAGTATTATTACTACTAACACAATTGTTTTTGAACTATCTATTAACAATTTTCTCTTAATAAATTCTAAAAATTTATTATTAGTATCCTTTTTAACCTTTTTATTATCTTCCACTTTAATCCTCCTTTTGTAAACTTTACTCTATAACACTTATTTAACTAATTTTCTTCTTTGCATAACTACTATAGTTAATAATATACACACAATTGTAAAAATAGCAAATGTAACTGTATCACCTATATCAATTTGCCCCTGAGTATATTTACCAAACATATTTATAAAAGAATAACTTTCTAAGCTAGAATTAAATTCTGGCAATACCAAAGTTATTACAAAAAAACCTATTGATATAATACCTGATATTATTTGATTTTCTGTAGCACTTGATGTTAACATACCAAATGAAATATATGACATTACAAATAATAAAAATCCAAACAATGTTGCAAATGTTGTTGTTAATTTTGGTACACCATAATGGCATAATATTCCAAAATACATAAATGTACATAATTCTGTAATCAATACTATAAATAGTGATGCTATAAATTTACCTAATACTATTTTTGTTATACTTATTGGTGAAGTCAATAATAATTGTTCTGTACCTATCTTTCTTTCTTCAGAAAAAGTCCTCATTGTTAATAACGGTATTATAAATGCTAGTACTAAAATTGTTGGTAAAGTATAATATATATATTCAAAATTAACATTTCCATATCCAATTACACTAAAATAAAATGATATACTAAATGCAATCAAAAATACTCCTATAAATATATACCCTATTGGTGTATAGAAATATGATTTAAACTCTTTTTTTATTACTGCCCACATTACTTTTCTCCTCCTTCTATTAACTTCATAAATGCTTCCTCTAAAGTTGTATCTGGCTTTTTCATTTCAAATATTGTTATATTTTCCTTTGCAAACTCAGAAAAAATTACTTTTCTTAAATCTACATCAGTATCTGATTCTAATATATATTGTTTTGTTCCATCTTCATTTTCTTTTATGAATTTAACTTCTTTTATTTCAGAGATTTTTTCCTTAATAGTATCCATTTTATTTTCATTATCTTCAACAGTTACATATGTTTTATTATCATTAGAAACTTTCTTTTCTAAATTTTTTGGTGTATCTACAGCAACTATTTTTCCTTTATTGATTATAATAACTTTATTACAAATTTGACTTACTTCTGATAATATATGTGAACTAAAAATTATCGTATGAGTTTTTCCCAGCTCTTTTATCAAAGCCCTTATTTCCGTAATCTGTTTTGGATCTAAACCTACTGTTGGCTCATCTAATATAAGAATTTTTGGATCTCCAACCAATGCACCAGCCATACTTACTCTTTGTTTATAACCTCTTGATAAATTGCATGTTAACTTATTTTTAACATCTTTTAACCCTGTTTGTTCAATTATTTTCTCAACTTTATCTTTCCTTGTTTTACTATCAACCTTTTTCAATTCTGCCATATATGTAACAAACTCTTTTACTGTTAAATCTGTATATAATGGCACTCCTTCAGGCATATATCCTATTTGCAATTTTGCTTTTTGTGGTTTTTTTGATATATTATAGCCTTCTACTAATATTTCGCCTTCTGTTGGCTCAATATATCCTGTTATCATATTC
>CAOSZT010000205.1 GCA_948528155.1 uncultured Clostridia bacterium
CTATGTCTTGAATTAATTTTTCAATTGTACTTTTACAAATATATGTTGAGATTAAAGGAAGGTTATGCAATACCCACTCTTTATCTTTAATTTTATTTATTAAAAAAGAATAATTATTAAAAAGAGTTAAATCTATTTTTTCAATATCTTTTTGTTTTTTTATGAATTTAATATTATAGTTCATTTCAATATCAGATAATTCTAAAGTACTACATGGTTGTAAGAAATAGTGATGATTTATTATTTCTGTTATCTTTTCTTTTCTATTATATAAATCTATTATTAACGAAATTAGAGCAGATATACTTAAGCATTCTTCTCTAGAAAAACTATTTTTGTCTACTTTTTTTATTAGCATTTTTAAAAATATACTTTCATAATTTAAATCTTTCTTTTTTAAAAAGAAATAGAGTGTGTCAATTAAATAAGTAAACATATAGGAATTCTCTAAGCTTGTTTTTTTTATTTTTTCAATTAATAATTTTATATAAATATTATCCATATTATAATGAGAAGCCAATTCATATGCATAAAAAGATCTATACTCATTATTATTTAAAAATGCATAATTATTTAATACAATTCTATTAACTTGTTTTAAATAGTTAAATCTATTTTCTTTCAACAACTCTAAAATACATTCCCCATGTCCCCTTTTAGCATGCCACAAAAATTCTTTAGTATTCATAAAATCACTTCCTTCTAAGTAGAATAAAAATTGGAAATAGTATCAACAGAGTAACATCATCTAGAATTCCTATTCCAGTTGTATCATTTGCCAAGACGTATGCTATAATGGCTGAAATTCCAATAATATCTCCCATTACTTCTAAACTACTATTTATATTTTTTTTATAACCAATTTTTTCAAAATCAAGTGAATTAGAAAAAACATCAAAATTAAACGTATTAGAAATATGAGAATGATTATATCCCTTTCTTTTTGATTTATTTTTTTCACCACGAGCTTTAAGTTCAGTTTCTATTTCTTTTTTTTCTTCCTTTTCTTTTGCGGTTAAATGTCCTTTGTGGCTTAACTCATTATATCGTTCTAATAATTCTTCTGTAGTCCAATAAGCATATTTTGACTTTCTCATATTACCTTGATGTCCCCGCTGAGCAAATTCTAATATTCTATCATTAGTATTCACAGGGTCATTACTACAGTAAGCAAATAAATTCAAACCAATAATGCTAGTAGGATCTAAATACTCAAAAGAATCAGGAGTTAAAAACCTACCCCACTCAGGAACATAATACCTACTCTTACAATAATACATGCTCGTCTCTATGGGTTTCTTACGAGTACCCACAAAATATCTAACCCTTGATTTTGATATTTTTAAATTCTTTATTTCCGCTTCTATTTTACAATAAACATCAAAAAATTTCAATTTGAATTAAATAGAAATGAAATTAATAATGGAGAGATGAAGTGTTGCTTTTTGTGGCTAAATCTTCAAAATTTGGCAGGATAAGAAAAGTGCCACACTTTTGTATTTTAAACAATTGGGAAACCCAATTTTATTATAGTTCTGCCACAAAAAAATACCAACCACAATGTTTTGTGGTTGATATAAAATTTGTCTAAAGTCCAATGTAAAATTGTATTACTAATTCTTTTAATAAATATTAAAAATATTTTATTTAATTATTTGCTCAATATTATTTTCTTCTAATATTTTAATAAACTCATCTTTATATCTTGTATTAACCAAAATTCGTTTATCTTTAATGAATAAATTAAATTGATAGAGCACAGATTTCCTATATCTTTTACAAGTATATTTCTCTATGTTGCAAGTGTTAATTTCTACTTTTCTAAATAATGTTCTTAACACTATTTTTTCTTTGTTTATTTTCAAATTATATTTAATGGCATAGAGCCATACATAAAATCCAAACATTCCCAAACAAAAAAATAATATAAACATAAATAATACATCTTTATCCTGTAAACTTTTGTTATTCACATACATATATACAAATGTTAATAACAACAAAGCAAAGCTAAAAAACATTACATTTCTGGCTAATTTGCTCTCTTTTTTCATACTATCAATTATAATATTATCCATAAAATCCTCCTAATTATTTAAATAAATCAACAATAAATATAATGCCCGCAGCAATTCCTGCAACCACCCTAGCTCCTGGTGCTGGTATAGCTGCAACTAGTGCACAAGCTGCATATCCCGCCAATACACCATTTCCTACTGAAATAGTAACTTCGTGTGTTGTATTCCCATTGATAAAACCACCACTAAAAGAAATGCCGTTTTCAAGACTCCATCCTGAACTTCCAGTAAGCCATGGTGTCAATTGCCAACTTGAGCCAAAACCAATATCGCTAGTTAAATATACACTATATCCATACCAATTACCAAAATTTGTGCCGAAACCAACACTAGAACCATCCTTGCCAACATTACTAAATGAATAGAAAGTTTCAGGAGAATTGTGTTGTATGGTTACGCCATATGTAATGTTTCCCAAAGCTTTTGCCATTGTTGGATCTTTAATTAATGAGAATATGACTTTGTTTGTCATAAGAACTGAATTTGTCTTAATCCTATTAGCTTTCCCAAAGCCACCTTTTATAGTAGAATTATTGACTAGATTTCTTACAATTGAACTTGCCATTCTTCCACTAGCACTTCTACCTACACTAAAACCACTATATGTAATACCAATCGGATTATTACTACAGTATGCATATAGATTCAATCCATTAATACTGCTAGGATCTAAATACTCAATGGAATCAGGTGAAATAAACCTGCACCACTCGGGATTGTAATAACGTGAGGTTACTAGATATAGACCCGTTTCTGTATCATAGTAATATCCCTTATACCGAAATGGATTGTATGCTCCTATCGTTGATGCGAATGCTCCACTTATTTCCTGTATTTCTCCATAAGCTGTATAGCTATATTTTACCACAACATTCCCATTAGAGTCTACAATTCCTAAGATGTTTTGTAAAATATCTTTAATATAGAAATACATATCTGCCTTATCCTTAATAAACCCATAAAGTAGTCCACTCTCATCATACAAGAAATCTAGTCTATACCCTACTCCCATCTCTGTGATAAGTCGATCTCCTTCATAATAATATCTAGAGCCAATTCCTCGATTATCCTTCTTTGATGTCCTTAACCCCTCTGCAT
>CAOSZT010000206.1 GCA_948528155.1 uncultured Clostridia bacterium
GCGCACCTTGGAGTTCGACAATCATGGAAATCGCTTTGGGACCCCAAAATGGTGAGTAATAGTCCATGAAACGGGCCAGAATCGGCCAAAACCGCGAGTGTTGATGACCGGCACGTAAACACACCTCAGTGTTCAGAGCTTTCATTTTTAAATAAGCCTCTTTATTATATTTAGAATAATATGTTTTTACATATTTCTCTTTTAACTCTTTTGGAACATTCATACCTCTATAAGAACAACTTAATCCATAATAATCAATTATTTTGTATAGCTTATTTAATAACTCATTTTTCTTATTTGCATATTTTCCTAATTCTTTGTGTAATTTAATTACATTTTCATCTATGTCATTTAAAATATATTTTTTTCCTATTGAATTTAAGAAAGAACTACCACCAACAACAAATGGTTCTATATAATTATCAATTTCTTTTGGAAATAGCTCTTTTAATTGTGGCATTAATTTATATTTATCTCCAACATAAAAAATGGAGATCTTATTGTTTCTATTTTATTCATATTTTTTCACCTTTGTAATAAAAAGATATTCTTTATGATTTTTAAATTCTGTCTTACCTGCATTAAAAAACTTATATGGCTTGCAAAATTCTTTTGTTTCTCCTACACTTTTCAATATTTGCTTTATTTCTTCTAATGTTATTTTATTTTTTGATGATGAACTTTTTGAATTATATGTATTATTATAAGTTACAACTATATATTTTACTTTCAAATTTACTATTTATTGGTGCTGTTGTTTTACAATACTCAGACATATTTTCTTCTTTTGGTTTTAATGCTGTTCCATATGATTCTGGTTTTTCCCATTTATTATATTTTATTACTTATTTTCTTTTCTGTTTTATCAAACATCAGTTTTTATTTCAATACTTTTTTTATTTTTTACACTATATTTTTTATAAAAGATATCTCACTGCCTATTTTTTTAATTCAAAGTCAATTTGTCTTAAAAGCTTATTAGCGGAAATTACTTTAATTTTAACCTTATCACCTATTTTATAAGTTTTCTTAGTTTTTTCTCCTATAAGTCTTTTTCTTTCTTCATCATATATAAAATACTCATCACCTAAATTTTCAAAACGAATTAGACCTTCAACAGTATTTTCAAGTTCGACAAAAATGCCAAATTGAGTCACAGAAGACACAATTCCTTCATATTCTTCTCCAATTTTATCTTGCATATATTCGGCTTTTTTCAAATCTTCACTATCTCTTTCAACTTTTGTTGCAATCTTTTCTCTCTCTGAAGACATATTTGCCCTTTTTTCTGCCTTTTCCTTATAATCTTCTATAAACTCATCACTTACAACATAATTATCCTCCAAATACTTTGATATAACTCTATGAATAAATAAATCTGGATATCTTCTTATAGGTGATGTAAAATGACAATAATATTTACTTGCAATTCCAAAATGCCCCTTATTTTCTGCCTCATATCTTGCTAATTTTAAAGTCCTTAATATTAATGTAGAAACTACTTTTTCTTCTTCTTTTCCTTTTATGTCGTCTAATATTTTTGAAACCTCTGTAGGATAAACTTTATCATTTGTAGTCTTTATTTTTAATCCAAAATTAAATAAAAACTTATTCAAATCTTTTACTTTATCTAAATCTGGATCTTCATGAACTCTATAAATAAAAGGTGCTTCTAACCAATAAAATTTTTCTGCTACTGCTTCATTTGCACATAACATAAACTGTTCTATTATTTCATTACTAAAACTAGTTTCATATTTTCCAACATTTATTGCTCTACCTTCTTTGTCTAATTCAATTTTACTTTCTGGAATATCTAAATTCAGATATCCTTGTTCTAATCTTCTATTTTTTAAAATTGTTGCAAGTTCTGCCATTAGCTCAAAATCTTGAATATATTTTTCATATCTTTTTAATACTTCATTATCTGATTTGTCCAATATTTTTTGTACATCATTATAGTTCATTCTTTCAATTACTTTTATAACACCTTTGTACACTTCTGATGAAATAATTTTGCCATTCAAGTCTATTTCCATTGAACATGAAAGTGTAAATCTATCTTCACCTGCATTTAAACTACAAATTCCATTTGACAATTCTCTTGGAAGCATTGGAATTACTCTACCTAGCATATATATACTTGTCCCTCTTATTTGTGCCTCACTATCTAGCAAACTTCCTTCTTTTACATAGTAACTAACATCTGCAATATGTACATCTAATCTATAATTTCCATTTTCTAATTTTATAACTCTTACTGCATCATCTAAGTCTTTTGCATCTTCACCATCTATTGTAAAGATTATATGTTTTCTACAATCAATTCTTTTTAATATATCTTTTTTATCTATTTTGTCTCCACACTTCTTTGCTTCTTCTACAACTTGTTCTGGAAATTTTGATGGTAAATTATATTCTTTTATTAATGATAGCATATCAACTCCAGCTTGATTTGGTGCTCCTAGAACTTCTATAACTTTTCCTTCTGCATTTTTACCACTTTCTGGATATTTTGTTATTTGCACTAATACTTTATGCCCATTTCTTGCTTTTCCAAAATTATTTTTTGATATAAATACATCAGTTCCTAAACTTTTATCATCTGGAACTACAAAACCAAAATTTTCGTTTTTCTGAAATGTTCCAACTAAAGTTTCTTTTTGATGTTTTACTATTTTCTTAATTTTTCCTTCTGCTTTTTTTAATTTGTTTTTCTCTTCTATTATTTCTATTAAAACGATATCTCCATTTATTGCTCTTAAAGAATTTTCCCTTGATATATATATTTCATCCTCTTCATTTTCTATTTTTACAAATCCAAATCCTTTTTGATTTTTTCTATATTCTCCTTGTTTATATTTTTCTTCTATTAGTTTATATCTGTTTTTCTTATTTTTTACTATTTTGTAGTTTTCTTCTAAATTTTTTATTGCTTCTAAAAATTTGTTATATTCTATTTTTGGTACTCCTAATATGATTGACATTTCTTTTGCTTTCATTGGAGTATAGTTTTCATCTTTCATAAAATCTAATATTATTTTTTCTTTATTTTTCATTACCTTATCCTTTCAAAAGGGAAATAGGGACAAACGGGAGTTAGGGACGTTCCTTAAAATCCCTAAATGACGGGAAAGAGGGACACTCCT
>CAOSZT010000207.1 GCA_948528155.1 uncultured Clostridia bacterium
TTTATAAAAATTGTAGATAATATTGATAATATAAATATAATAATAAAAATTTTATTTCCTATAAAGCTACTTAAAATAGCAAGTATTACAAATACAAATACTTCTGTAAAGCATAAACTCATTTGCCCTACTGATGAAACAAATCATTATCTTCCTTAGATTCTCTTATTATATTTTGAATAGATGTTTCATACACTTTTTCAAAATTATCACTTAATGTCTTATTAAAAGATATCATTATTTTATTTTTAACAAATAAAAATACTCCTATTATAACTATTTTTATAATTGTTACTAAATTATTTGATTTTGATATATTTTTATCTGAATATTTCCCTATTAAAGTTATTGTAATAGTTTGTAATAGTAATGAAACTATAATTATGGAAGAAAATAATGTAAAGTCTTCTATAACTATACATAAATACAATGGCACAAATTGTCTTTCAATTATATTATTTGTCCTTAATGCATATATAATTTTATATTTACTTTTGCTCTTTAATATATACTTCATTGAAGATTTAAAAGCACTTGTTTTATTTTGTGGTTTATAATCTATTCTTTTAATAAAAATATATTGCAATATGAAGAACATAGTAATTATTGAAAATAATATTATTATTTGTTATTACTTCCCAAGTAACTAAACAACTTGCTGTTGCTGTTCCCAATATTTTAGTTATATTTATAAAACTATTGAATTTTCCCCTATGTTGTGTTTCTACATATTTACTTGATAATGCCATCTGTGGAAGGATTAGAAATCCCCATAAATCCCATTGCAATTGTAAATATAGCAACATTTTTATATTATATTACTGTCATCTAATATCATATATGATGTAATAATACTGAAAAGATTAGAAATTAAAATACATTTGGCAATTCCTAATCTTGAAGATATTGTTATAAATAATGGTGTACAAATACCTGTTATCCCAAATCTCAATCCATAAATTATTAAAATAAGCCATATTGGTATACCATTTTTATATAGCATAACTGTTCCAAACGTTTCTATTAGTGCATTTGCAAAACTATAACATATATTTGAGAAATACATATATTTATATTCTTTATTGTAAAAATACTCTTTCATTATTACTCTCAAAATTCTCCTTATAAAGCATCATATTATACACTTAGATCTATGTCAAGTTTTTAGACACATTTTATACGAATTATATATTTTTTTATCCATACTCTTACATTTCCTTCTGATGTGCCATATTCTCTTGCTAATTCTGATTTGTTTTTGTTTCCATTTTAATATAATTCTACAATTGTTTTTTTTATTCCTCTGTATATGTTTTCATTTTAGAGAGTCCTTTTTCATTTACATAATATTATATCATCTTTTCATCAATTCGCAAAATTTTGTGTCTATATATCTATTCTAACACCAATAAGATGTAAATCATAGAAATGGAATGAGAGTCCATATAGGCTCTCATTCCATTAGCGATTTGAAATTTAAAATCATTTCAAAAGATTTTTTGCACAAATTTTTCTGCTTTCTTCTGATACTTTGACTTTTCCATGTCCTGATTCATCAACAAGCATTCCATATACTTCTTGGGAAAGTTCATCTTCTCTAATATGCTTGTCAATACTTTCAACATTTCTCTTGTCGAAATTGTTCATTAAATCTACGTTTCTTTCATTCGCCATTTTAGTACCTCCTTAACAAATGTGTTTAAAAGTATTTTATAAGATTTTATATATAATAGTTTATCATATTTTTATGTAAAATAATAGTATTTTAGAGAATTTTTCAGGATAAAATTATAAAAAATTTTTTTAAAGTTTCTACTCTAATGATAGCAAGCATTACAATCATTTTAGAATACTAAAAACCGTCAAAAGCATTAATAATACTATATTTTCAATTTTATAGATTTTATGGTAAAAAATCTGGACTTGTAGTTATTGATTTTACTATACAAAATTTACATAGCTTCTGTATTAGATAAATTTGAGGGACAAGAAGATAATAAATTTAATAATTATCTTGATAATATAGGAATTAAGATCTAGTTGCATTAAAAAAATCATAGAATGTTGATTTTTCAACATTTCTATGATTTATTTTATGGCTGGGCTGGCTAGATTCGAACTAGCGCATGCCAGAGTCAAAGTCTTATCTTTCATTTTATACTTAAAGATTTTTAAAATTACTTTTTATCTTTTAAAGTGGCTATTTATCAGTATTTTATAGTTATAAAATACAAAAATATTTTAATTCCAATACTTTCGCAAAATTAAATTTTCAAACAAAATTGTTTGACATTTGTTTGACAAGATTTATAAAATTCATAACAAAATCTTACTTATTGATATCATTATTTTAATATTAAGCATTATAAAAGTCAATGATAAATAATTACCCTATTTTAATTTATTATCGCCTTATATTCGATTGTGGTGGCTAATTAAATAAGAAACAAACTAACTACTTGTAGTTTTTAAACTATAGGTAGTTTTTTATGTTTGAAAGAGAAATGCAACACCTCTTAAAAAGTGTTTGGTGTGATGAGCCGATGCTATAAAGTTCATTCGTATTTGTATAAGCAGTCTAATTATACAAAGTGCGTGAGTGAGATTTTAGAACACAGACTCACAATAATTAAAGAGTATTCGGTGGCAAAACTTGAAATGGATTTGTAATTGTAAAAAGTTTGGGCAAGTATGAACAAAGATACTTAAATGTATCAGCAATTATAGTAGTAATATTACTACTTACTAGACTACCTATGAAACGAGGCGAACGACCGACGGTTTCAGCTTATATAGGTGTAATAATTCTATTTTTCATAAATGGGATTATTACACCTAATTCACTTTAGCTCTCTCCCTCTGGTTTCTGCTTGGTAGTTGCTAAAGTGAAATGAGTAAAAAATTTATTTTTTGCTCATATTTCATAAAAATTGCGATAAGCATTTTTTATGAAATAACCTAAAAATGCGAGTAGCAATTTTTAGGTTTGGGGTGTGGGGTTTGAAAACCCTGCCATACGGACAAACTTGTTTGTCTAGTATGTTAGACATTCAAA
>CAOSZT010000208.1 GCA_948528155.1 uncultured Clostridia bacterium
TTTATATATTAATAATTTTAAAAAGAATAGGAAATACTTTTATTAGAAAATATGGAGGTGATTTTTTTGAAATTAACAATGTCCGAATTATGTCAATTGAATGAATTAATTTTAAGTTGTAGTAATACAATTACATGTATGTCATTATTTAAAAACCAAGTACAAGATGTAGAATTAAAATCTTTATTAGATACACAATTTCCTATTCATATAGATGATTACAATAAAAAAGTGGATTTTGTAAAAAGCTTAGAAAAAGCTTCTGGTAAATTGGAAATTCCAAATCTTAATACTTCTATTTTTACTCCTAATACTGATGTATCTATACCTGCAATTCCTGATACTATTAATACAAATGTTGATAAATTTAATGATAGGGAAATAGCGACTTCTTATTTATTAACTTTAAAACGTGCTGGGAAAGAATATGCTATAGCTTCTATGGAAGCTACTAATTTGAAGTTGAGAGAGTTTTTAAAAGATGCTTATTCTATGGCATGTAACCATGCTTATGAAATTTGGCAATGGATGGCAAAAAATAATTTCTATCCTTTAAATGTTGCAACAGATGAACAAGTTAGTGCAGTTGCTAATATGTTTAATATAATTAATTTGTAAATAGTTAATTATTTTAATATAATAAACTACTAGATATTAATTTTCTAGTAGTCTTTTTATATTTAAAATTAATTACAGTTACAATCATTAGAATATGATTTCATATTATTCATATAAAATTTCTTTTCTGCTAATTTGTCTTGAACTCCTCTTAATGCTTCTCCAAATCTTTGGAAGTGTACTACTTCTCTTTCTCTTAAAAATCTAAGTGGGTCTACTACATCTGGGTTATCTCTACATAGATTTATTAATTTTTCATAAGTCGCTCTTGCTTTTTGTTCTGGTGCTACTTGTAAAGTACAACAATTAAATTTTCCAGTATATTTCAATTTCTTTTTTCTTTGTTGTTGGGTCTTTTTGCCCAACTGCTATATAATCAATTAAATTGTCAACCATTTCTCTAGTCAATTCTGTAACGTTTATGTACTTTTCTAATAACTGTCTTTTTGATCTTAATGTATCTTGTTCATTATTAAATTTGAACAATTTATTATTTTTCTCTTCTAATAATGTTTCAATATTTTCTTTATCTTTTCTTATGTCTGTACTCAATGTTGTAAACTCTTCTTGGCTTATGATTTCATTTACTTTATCCATATATAAACTTTTTAATGCTTTTGAATACTTATTTATATTTGCTTGATATTGTGAAATTTCTTTTTCTAACAGTTCTTTCTCATTTTTTAATTGTTTTAAAATAATTTTTTCTTCTAATTGGTCTACATTCAAGTATTGCTCTATTAATGAATTTAGTTCTTTCAAAATTGCTTTTTTTAGTACATTTTCTGATATAAAACTACCTATACAATCACTCTTATTTACTTGTCTAGTTGGACATCTCAGATATCTATCTTCATGTGATTTGCTTGTTTTTAATGTATAACCACAATATTTGCATTTGCATTTTTTTGCAAATACTCCTATTTTACCACCAGTAAATGGTTTAAAATTATCATTAATTTTACTTTGTACACTATCCCATAAGTCCCTATTAATAATAGGTTCATGAGTTCCTTCAACTATAACCCATTCTTCTTTTGGTTTTGGTTTATTCTTTTTACTTTTGTATGAAACACTACCATATCTTCCTTGTACCATATTTCCAATGTACATTTGATTAGACAACATACTTTGTATTGCTGAATATTTCCATAATGTTCCTAATTTGTTTTTAGGTGTTTTATATGTAATCCCTTGTTTAATTTTATATTGTGTGGGATTTGGTATTCCTCTATTATTTAGTGTTCTTGCAATTGCTGTTTTTCCATGCCCTTGATTATAAAGTGAAAATACTTCTCTTACAATCTCTGCTGCAATTGGATCAATAATTAAATGACCTTTTTGGTTTGGATCTTTTTGATAACCATATAATGCTAAACCACCAGTATATAGTCCTTTCTGTCTTTTACTTTTTAAAACCGATTTTATATTTTCTGACAAGTCTTCTAAATACCATTCATTAACTAGACCATTTATTTGCCTTGACTTTTTGTTACCTTTTACATTAGTATCTGCATTATCTACTAAACCAATAAATCTTATATTCCATTCAATAAATAAACCATTTATATATTTTTCTACTAATTCAAGTTCTCTTGTAAATCTACTTTGGCTTTTGCATAATATAATATCAATTTCTTTTTCTTCTGCTAATTTTAATATTTTATTAAAGTTTGGTCTATTTCTATCTGCACCTGTATAATCGTCATCACTATAAACACCTTGTAACTCCCAACCTTGCCTTATTGAATATTCAGTCAACATTAACTTTTGATTTTGTATACTTGTACTATCGTCCTCCTCGTTTTCTTTATTTCTGTCTTCCTCAGATAGTCTACAATATATTGCAACTCTTGGCTTTATTTCGTTCATTTTATATATTTCCTCCTTTAAAGAAAACAATAAAATAAACCAATATTTTATACTGTTGTTCTAACATAAAATACTGGTTTCGTAAACTGTTTTCAATAAAATTTATCTATTTATAATTAAATTAACTACATTTTGCCAAACTTCATTGAATGCTTTGCTTCTTTCTTTGTCACTATCTGAAACGAATACATTTTTACATACTACTTTATACATATTAAATACACCTCGCTTAATAATATTCATTTTTGTAAAGTTTATTCATTTTCAATTTTTATACGTTTGTTTACTTTATTTTTTTAGGTACATCAGAACCTGTAACTATTCCTTTTTTCAAATGATATGCGTTTGTCTTATTATTATATTGATATATTGAAGACATAGTACCTCCTGCAACTTTTTGCTAACAACTTTTTTACATGAAGAAACTAATAGAGTATATTTCCTCCTTTTTTACTTATCTACCTATTAGAAACACGAAAAAATTTTTTAATGGGAACTTTTTTACAATTTTTTCTATTT
>CAOSZT010000209.1 GCA_948528155.1 uncultured Clostridia bacterium
ATATTAATAAATATTTTATTTATTATTTTATAGTAATATTTATATATATGTGTAATGTTGTAAAACATTTTTTATCTTTTTTATTCTTTCTATTTTCATTTTATTAAATCTTTTCTATTTATATTGTAACATATTAACACAAAAGCTACTCTCTTTCAAGACCTTAGATCAAAAAATGTACAATAAGAAAATTAGACAATGAAAAAACACATCTCTGTTGGACTGTTAGAGATGTATTTTAATATTTAAAATATATGGAAAAGTCTATAATTTCCAAAAATTTATATATGTTAATATAAGAAAAGAGTAATCTTTTTATAAACAGTCTTAAACTCCTATCTTTCTAATCTTCTTTTAACTTGCTATCTAGTTCAATTAAATCTTCTAAATAAGGTCGTTTAGGATTTTGTAAACTTTTTAATATTTCTAATGCATTTTCTTTTTTTATGAAATGTAATTTTTTAAATTCAACATCTTCTCCAGTTTGTTCTAATAATCTTTTAAAATTATTATATAGTTTTTCCATTTGCTTTGATGTAATTGATAAAATTCCTTTCATCATAGGTGCATAAGAATGTCTATTTCCTTGTGGTATTTCCATATATTGCATCTTATATTCTTGTACTACTGATTTATCAAATAAGTCAATATTAAGTTCTTCTTTTAATTCTCTAGCTACATTATTTATAATATCTACTTGCCCATTTTGTTTTATATCATTTTGATCTAAGTTGCCTCCACTAATTTGCAAACCTTTTGGATAAGATGTTGTTTCATTCATTTCTCCTATTATATAATACCCATCTTGTGTTTCTAACAATATACCACAGTTTAAATTATAGCAACCATATTGTCCTTGAATTCCAACTCTTTCATCAAATAAATAATGTGCATAATTTGTTTGCTGAATATGTATTTTTATTTTATCTGGTAATTCTTCAAATTTTGTTACACTCCATATTTCTCCATTAAATAAATGTGGATTTTCTTCTACTTGCTTTTTCCAGAAGTCTTCTATTTGCTTTTGTAGATTATCTGGCAATATCAATTTTTTTTCTATTTTTACAACCTCTATTTTCTTATTTATTTTTATTACCATTATCTTTATTCCCTCCATTTCAATATAATTTTTACTTTTCTTTAATATAGTTATATTTCTACGAATATAATCCTTATCTAAATCATTTATATTTTCATTTTAAATTAATATTCTTTCATATATTTTTCTCTATTACACCTCTTTATCTTCTTCATCTTTTATATCAATTTGAAAATTTTATTTACTTTTTATAGTTTCTTATTTTGCATTTTATCATTTTTACTATGGCATCATAACTTTGTTCTTTCTTATCTTTCCCTTTCTTCTCCTTTAAAAACAAAGTAATAAAAAGAACAGTAAATGAACACAGTACCTACCATGCAACTAACAAGCCAGTAATACACTGCTAGTTCTCCAGCAGGTTTCGAAATTATTCCATTTACAAGCATATAAATAAAATACACAGTACTTATTACTACTGATATTTTATTCGCTTGTTTGGAGTTTAATTTCTTTTTATTCCGCTTATTTGCCATAAAACTTCCTCCTTTAACAAAATATTGTTTGTTATTTCAACTCCTAAAAGGAGATAATAAAGATTATTAGTATTTCACTAAATTCTTTATAAAGTATAACATAAATCTATTTATAATTCTAGTATTTTTCAAAAAAAACAGGGTAATTTCATCGAATATTACAATTTGTAATATTTCCAATTACTTCCAATAGTAAATTATCATTAAGTAAACAGTTAAACATGCTAGATTTGATTGTTTGCTTTTTTTCTTTTAAATAATTTCTATGAATACTTACACCCGTTTTTCTAAATATATTTAAATTTTCTTGTGCTCTTCGTGTTAGTAATTTACATCTATCTTCATCATAAGTTACATCTAATATATGGTGCATACTTTCTATTTCCCAATGTTTTCTTGTGTATAGCATCTGCTGTAACAATCTTTCCTTTCTTACTTCTTTTTCATTAGACTATTCTATATAATTGTAATTATCTTGAATCTCCTTCGAGTTGTTCTCTTCTGTTTCTTCTTTCATATTCACTTCTACCGTAATTATTTAAATATTCTAATATTTTCTTAGGACTATCTAATTTTATAAACACTCCCCTAAAATCTTTCAATTTATATCTATTAGAAGGATGTTCATTTATATCTTTAAAATAATTACCTCTATTGTTTCTTTCAGTACATAACCATATAACTTCACATTTTTTTGAGGCTTCTACTATAGAATCTGCTGCATCATAATCTGAAAAAATAACGATTTTTTTTATCTTATCTCTTTCAACTAATTCTCCTATCCTTATAGGAACTTCAAATATATCTATATTATATCCTAATGGTACAGAAATAATATCATTTTCTTCGAGTGTTAATAAATGAGTTATATCTGACTTTTTAGTATTATCCCTTTTAACTTGTATTCTTTTACAAGTTAAATCATTATAACCTAAATATAGCGAAATATCTTTCTTCATTAATTTTGTCAGTATTTTTGCATACATAAAAATAGAATTATTATTACTTTCTGAAAAATCGAAATAAAAAGATATTGGTTTCTTTTCTGCTGCATACTTATCATCTAAAATTTTATGTGGTAGGTCTAAACTTATATGTTTGGCTAATTGTTTTTTATCTATTCTTTGATAACCTCTTCTTTTTTCAAACGGATCTTCTTGTATAAGTTTTCTTATAATATTTTCTATTATTTTATTATCTAAGGTCTGTTCTTCTGAATTTATAGCTTTATTTATTTGATTTTCTAAGTTCTTTTTTCTGTCATAATTATCATTTAATTTATCAAAAAAATCGTCATTATTTTCGTTATTTTCTTTATTTGAATCTTCTTTCTGAGTTTGTTCTGTATCATTATCATCTTGTATATCACTTGGGTGTTGTTCTTTCTGTTGAGTTTCTTCTTGTAGATCTTCATTTG
>CAOSZT010000210.1 GCA_948528155.1 uncultured Clostridia bacterium
CATCAAAGCCGATCTCCTTAGTCGGCTCAATGATACTGTTGCCTCCCTGGGTGGTCATTTACAAGAAGTATTGTAAAAGTTACTGATTAATTGTTTAAAAAAATTTTTTATTTTTTTGTAACCATTTTTATCCTTTTTCATAATATGTAATATACAAAGGAAGTTAAGAGAAACACACAAAGATAACAAATTTCTTTCGAAAGGGGGTCTAGACTATGCCAGAGAATAGAGGTTGTGGTGGTTTCGGTTTCGGTGATGACTGCTGCTGGATAATAATTCTTATATTACTATTATGCTGTTGTTGTGGTGGTAATAGAGGAGGATGTTGCTAATCCTTATAAGACATAATCTTCAAAAAATTTGAAGGTCAAAAACAGGTTTAAAACCTGTTTTTTCTTTATTTACATTCAATTTTTATCTTGTTTCATGTTATCTCCATATCTTTTAATTTTTTGTGTGGTAGTTTTTTCAAATTCTTTATCTCTGACAACGAAATTTTTAATGTGCTTATAATTAGGGATCTTACTATTAACACTAGAAACTACATCAGACATAATCTTTTTAATTTCCTCTTTAGTAGGAACAGTTCCCTTCAGATATTCTGTAATTGCTTCTATGTTAGGAAAAATTTGAGCGTTGACAAATGTATCATCATCATTTTCTTTCTGCACACCAGAAACAAGAGATTCAGAAATTAAAGGATTATCATTCAGATATGATTCAATTTCTTCTGGATAAACATTTTTTCCATTTTTTGTTATTATGACACTTTTACATCTACCAGTAATATATAAAAATCCATTTTCATCGATTTTTCCAAGATCTCCTGTATGAAACCAACCATTTTTTATAACTTTTTCTGTTTCCTCTGGCATATTGTAATAACCAAGCATTACATTTGGACCTTTTACTATTATTTCTCCTACACCTTCATCATTTGGATTATCTATTTTATACTCAACATTTGGAATAGGCAAACCAGCACTATCATTTCTTTTAAAAAAGTCTGTATTTCCTGCAACAAGTGGAGCACATTCTGTTAAACCATATCCTTGTAAAGAATTTAGACCTAATTTGTCAAAAGTATTTGCAATTTCTGGATTTACAGCAGCAGCTCCTACAATAAAAACTCTAAGCCTTCCCCCTAATGTATTTTTAACTTTATTTTTAACAATTTTTTTTATAAAAAATGGTAATTTATTAATTGGGTTTTCAGTATCTTGAGTATATTTTTTAGGTAAAGAATTTTTCATACTTTTCATTATTTTTTTATACATATTTTCTAATAATAGTGGAACACATAATATAACAGAAGGGTGGTATTCTAACATATTTGTTGAAATATATCTTAATCCATCACAATAACAAATACTTGCACCACTATATAATGGTAATAAAAAACCTAAAGTACATTCATATGTGTGATGTAATGGCAAAATTGAAAAAAATAAATCACTTCTTTTTACTTTTACAATTCCATATGTTGATACTATATTTGTACAAATATTTCTTTGGGATAAACATACACCTTTCGCATTTCCTGTTGTTCCAGAGGTAAATAATAAGATTTTTAGTTCATCTGGATCAATTTTTATTTCTTCAAATTTTGTATTGCCTTTTTCTAGTAATTTTTTACCTTTTTCTAGAACTAAGCTAAATGATAAAAATTTGTCATTATTTTTTTTTGTATTTTCTTCTTTATCAAAATTAATAAATATAATTTCTTTGTTTTTTAATTTATTAATGTTTTCAGTTTTAACAATTTGTTCTAAATTTTTACTATCACCTAAAATACAACTACTTTCAGAAACATTTAAAAAATTAATAATATCATCAGCTTGTAATTCTTTATCTATTGGAACAACAACACCTATAATTGATGCTGATAAATATGATATTGCCCATTTATATGAATTTTTTCCAATAACTGCAATTCTTTTATTAAATAGTCCTTTTTCAATAAGACTTGTCCCTAATGAAACAACATCTTTTTTTAATTCTTCATATGTTTTATTATAAATATTTCCATTTTTATCTTTTAGCTTAAATGCAACTCTTGTTTTAAAAATTTCTTCTGACCTATTTATCATATCTTTAAAATTTGTAATTTCTTCACATTTATGATATTTTTTCTTTAATTTATCAGCAATTTTTAATTCATTTTTCATATTATATTTTTCATACCTTTCATTTAATTTTCTAATTTATACTTTTTATTTATTCATATCTATAAAAATCAAATTTTGCTTCTTGCTTAACTGTTAAATTTCCATCATAAATTGATTTTTCCTCATTTTCAAATGGTATATTTAATAATACTGTGGTTTTATATTTATTATTTTTATTGTTTTCTATTTCTATATCAAATGAAATTGATGTGTTTATTGTATCTATTGCAATTCCACATCTTTTTAATAAACTTCCATTATAAGTTATTGGATTTAATGTATCTGTAATTGTAAAATCTGTTTTTATATTTTGATTAATATAGCTTAATGTTATTGGATTTGCACAGTTATTGTATAATATTGGTTTACTTAAGTCTGCTTCATCTTCTGATGTTACTTTAAATTCTATTTCTTTATCTATTATATTATTTTCTTCAAACTCACTTTTGGCAAAATTATTTATTGATTTATAATATAAATTTGGTTTTCCTTCTGTTGGCATTTTAGTAAATTTTATATTCGAAATTTTTACATTTTTTAATGTATTTTCTGTTGTATATTCTTTTGTATTATTATTTTTACTATTATTTATATCATTTTCTATAAATAATGCTATATCTGTAAATGTATATAAATTTTGTATTGTAAAATTTGATGTTGTTGTTGATTTATTTTTTGAATCTGCATTACTAAAATATACTATTTTACGAATACTAAATATTGTTTCTTTATTTTTTTCTGAAAATGATATTATACTATTTTCAAAGTTTTTGTTTCTTAATAAGTTGTTATAGACTTTTCTTGAAATAA
>CAOSZT010000211.1 GCA_948528155.1 uncultured Clostridia bacterium
TAAATATAATTTTAAAAACTTTTTAATTATTTTGTTCCTTTATCTGGAAGATATCCTGTTGTTTCATTTGTATTATTATTTGTTACTTCACTATTTTGATTGTTTGATATATTATTATTTGTACTATTTATATTATTATTTCCTTCTTCAGTAGTGTTATTTGTTTCTTGTGTTATTGATGAAAACGGATTTTTCTTTCCAGGATTATATTCATTGATTTTTCTGTAATTATTCAAATCTGTTGAATCTATTTCATATGTTATTACTACTTCCATATCATCAACATTTGAATTTGTTTCTAATTCAGATTTTACTTTTTCAGGAGTAGTATAAGAAATTTTTTCTGGAATTGGTTTATTTATTGGTACATATTCATATAGTAATACTCCTAAAATTAATATTATTGCTAATGCTAATAACAAAACTATAATCATTTCTTTAATAATGTTTTTAGCCATATACTTCTCCTTTCAATTTATTCAACTAAATTATTACTTTTAGTTGTTGTTTTATTTTCAGTATTTTCATTTGTGGTTGTATTTGTATTTTCATTTGTATCTGTATTTTGTTTAATATTTGCATCTATTATACTATTTGATATTCCTTCAATACTAATATTTTTACATGTAAATGTAGCTTGTACTATATTACTGTTTTCTTCTGATTCTACTGTCATTCTAAAATTTTCTATTTTAAATCCTAATTTAGAGTCATCTTCTATATCTGTTATAAATTCTTCTATTCCAATATATGGTCCTGTTGCTGTAAAGTTTAGATTATATACATTTTCTGCTCCTGAAGAGCTTCTAGTTAGCTCCATTTTCATCTTTACACCTTCAGTTTTAGCATGATTTTCTATTCTTATCCATAAAAAATCTATTTTATAATCATATGTTTGATTCGCTGCTTCAACTTCACTCTCTGTACTAATATTTACCATATCTTCATAACTTGCTTTTTCAGTTTCTAATTTTTTTATTGCATTATTTAATGAATCTATTTTTCTTAGATAATCTGTACTTGCTAATTTTGTTGACTCTTCCATTATTTTATCTAATTCTTCATTTTTGTCTTTTATTGTTATCATCCCTAATATTCTTAACCCACCTATTTGAAAACCTTTGACAATTGTTATTCCAACTAATATAAATATTAAAATCAAAATTACACTTAATAATAATTTTTTCATGGTAGATCACCTTCAATCTTTATTGTTATTATATTATTTTCTTTTTGTCCTGCAGTTGAAATAACATTAGTAAGAACAGATGAAATTCTTATATTAGTAGTTAAATATCCTAATTGTGCATATTCTCTTGATTGTGCTTGTATTTCTATATGATTTCCAGTTGTGTTTTCTATTGAAACAATTTGTACTCCCTCTGGCATAATATACATTAGTTTATTTAATAATATTGGTATTGATTTTTTTGTTCTATTATTTTCTTCTATTCTTTTATTAATTTCTTGTAAATTATTAATTTTTGTTGTATATTCATTAGTCTTATTTTGTAAGCTTTGTATATCTTTATCAACTAATGACATTTGCTTATTTATATTATCTACTACTTCTTTTGCTTGTATAAGTTTTTCATCTATTTGCATTTTTATCATATAAGAAAAACATGAAAATATTACAAATAATATTAATGCTCCTACTATACCTCTAATTATACCTTTTTCTATACTGTCTAATGGAATATTAAAATCTAAAGCAAAAAAATTTCCATTAACTTTTTTACTTTTTGTATTACCTTTTTTTCCTGAATTATCCATTTTTAAAAATTCTGGTAATTTATCTGTTAATGTTGTATTTTTAAAATTCATTCCAGAAATTCCTTCTCCTAATCCACTTAATGCTAGAGATATTGCTGAATTAACTTCAACATAGTCTTTTATGTTGATTTCTGGTGATATTTTTATAAAACTTGGTTTTAATATTTCACATTTTACATTTTCTAAATATTCTTCAAAATATAAGTCTATATTATTTATTAAAGCTCCTGTCCCTGAAATATATACTTTTTCTATTTTGTCAAAACTTTCATTTATTATTTTTTTTACTTGTCCAACTATTTCATATAATGTAGGCATTATATCTTCTAAATATCCTGTTTCTTCTATTAAATCTCTTCCTTCTGATGTATAAATTGTTGTTTCTTTACATATTTCATATGCTTTTTGATATGAATTTTCTTTAATATTTATTTTTTCCAGAATGTCTTGACTTCCTACTTCTATTTTTTTTATATTGTATATATTTTGATTTAATATTGTTGTTATTGTCGTTTTTTCTTCTATATTTATTATTAAACAGTTTTCTTTAAAGTTTGTTATATTAGATATAGACATTGAAATTGGTGTTATATTTTGTAGTCTATATCCACTAAACCTTTGTGTTGTTTTGTTTAGTTCTATTTTATTTTCACTTATATGAATAACTTTTAATTTTTCTTTTGCTTGTGTATCTTGGGTAATTGCATATCTATTTTCAAATACATTTGGATTAAAGTTTTTGTCAGCACAAAATGATTCAAATTCTGTATTTATTGCTCTTGGTAAATCTTTTTTATTTAATAAAGCAAATACTTGAAAATAGTTATATATTTCATCTGATAAATTTATACTTATTGGTGTTTTATAACTATATGTTTCTTCTATTACTTGTTTTATTGCTTTGTCTAAATTATCATAAAACTTCGTTCCAAAAGTCTCTACTTTTAGATTGTCTCGTTCTTTTGATACTTTTGCATATTTAATTATATTTTCTTCTATATACAATCCCAGACAATTCGACATTTTTACTCCTTTTATATTTTTATTTCTTATATTTATATGATTTGTATTTTTTTTTATAAAATACTTCTTTTATTTTACATTTTTTATTCTTTCTAATTTTATCGCTTTTGACTAAAATGTCAATATTTTTGTTATAATTGTAT
>CAOSZT010000212.1 GCA_948528155.1 uncultured Clostridia bacterium
GCACTATTATTAAAACCATTTTTATATATTGGTATAAATATAAAAGACCTATCTTTGGGAATTAAAATATTTTCATTAGTACAAACAACAGTAATGGCTGGAGCTATTTCATATTTTATTTATATATTATATAAAAAACAAATATCAACAAAATATATTATATTAATAACTGCATTTTTTGCACTATTTAATTTAATACCAGCATATGCTATTTCTATTTGGAAAGACACACCTTTTTGTATAGCTTTATTTTTGTATATTGTATCTATAATGCAAATAATTTATAATAATGGAAAAAATATACAAAAATCAAGTGGAATTATAAATTATACAATTTTTTCAATATTAGTAATGTTTTTAAGAAATAATGGAATATATGTAGTATTTGCAACAACTTTAATAATATTATTAGCATTTAAAAAAGAAATTTTTAAACAATTAAGAATATTTACAATTTGTTCAATAACAACATTAATTATATGTTTAATAATACAAGGACCTGTATATAAATATTATAATTGGACCAATTCATTTAAAGAAAATGTAGGAGTATTATTACAACAAATATCTTATGTAGTTGTAAACAATGGAAATATAACAGAAGAACAAGTGGAATTTATAAATAATCTTTGCCCAACAGATATTATAAAAAAATATTATAATCCTTGTGTTGTTGATAAAATAAAAAACTCAAAAGAATTTAATGTAGAATTCTTAACAAAAAATAAAAAAGAATTTTTCAAAGTATGGTTTCAATTATTTTTACAAAACCCTTCTTCATATATAAAAGCATATTTATTAAATACTATAGGTTTTTGGGATGTTAATAAATCAACTAAAGATGGATATATTAGTATGGAAAAGTGGCAAACTTTAGATGCAATAGATCCTAGGGTAGCACATGAACAAAGTGATCTTATAGAAAAAATTACAAATAAATCAATAAGAAATATATTAGAACCTAAAGCGACAATTAGTTCAGCAATATTCTTATTTATAACACTTATAGGAATGGTTATAACAATTTATAAAAAAAGATATAAAAATTTAGTAATTTATGCACCAATAATTTTAACATATTTTACAATACTTATTGCAGTACCACTTGCATTTAGCTTAAGATATGTATATATTTCGGTATTATCAGTACCAATCTCACTTATAATACCATTTTTAAAAACAAAAAATGAGGAAAAAAATAATGAAATGGATAAATGAAAATAAAATATATGATAAATTAATATTTGTTTTTGAAATATTTATAACACTAATTTTAGGAATTTGTATATATAAATTAGTTTATAAATATCAAGAAGCTCAATACATTTCAAAAAAAGGTATTGTAATTACTGTAATTATATCTATATTTTTGATTACAATTTTGGTTTATAATACTATAAAATATAGAAAAATTATAGAGAAAATGTTTGTAACATATGTAATACCAGTTGGTATATTATTTGTTATTTTACTTCCTATAAATTGGGTACCTGATGAAGATGGACATATATTTAAAACTTATGAAATTTCTTATGGAAATTTTATTACACCATTTGGCGAAAATAAAGAAGGAAATATATATGTACCAAAAGAAATATTAAATATCTGCCAACAAATTAATAATTGGGATTATGTTAAAATACATGAATATCTACAAAAAGAAGCTAACTATGAAGACTTAGTTCCAGTACAATCTGTTACTAAAACATATTTTCCAATAAATTATTTATCAGGGGCTTTCACATTTTTTATTTGTAGATTATTAAATATAAACATTTTATTGGCTTTGTATTTAGTAAGATTAGTTAATTTTATTTTATTTATTGTTATGTGTTATTATAGTATAAAAATTATTCCTTTTGGAAAATTGTTATTGGCTATTTATATGTTTGTGCCTATGACTATACAACAAGGAGCTTCACTGTCTGCTGATTCTTTTGTAAATGGAATTTCGATTTTGTTTATTGCTTATAATTTAAAAATATTATTTCAAAATAAAGATTTAAGTATAAAACAAAGGTTAATATATTATATTTTAGCAATTAGTATTTCAATATGTAAATATGTATATTTTCCATTAGTATTTATGAGTATATTATTAATAAAAAATAAAGATATTAGTAAGAAAAATAGGAATAAATTAATAATAATATCAATTATTTTATCAATATTTGTTGCTATTGCTTGGTTTATTTTTGGACAACAATATGTAGATACTAGATTATATATTAAAGAAGCCAATGTAAAACCAATTGAACAAATGAAGTTTATACTTCTAAATCCTTTTGATTATTTGAAAATTTTAAAAGATACAATTATTAAAAATGGGGGATATTATTTGTTTACTTTTGTGGGACAACAGTTGGGTCTATTGAATATTGAGGTCCCTCAAATATATTCTTTTATCATGTTGCTTGCTTTGTTTGTTTTACCATTTATTGAAGATAAAGAAATTTCTTTTGACAAGTTTGGAAAGTGGGTAGTGAATTTAATTGCTATTTTATTAATATTGCTGGTATTTACTGGTTTATATTTGACTTGGTCTCCATTACAATATGCTTCTATTGCTGGAGTTCAAGGTAGGTATTTTGTTCCTGTTTTTATTTTGGTTTTATTGACATTTTTTAATAAAGATAGAAAAATTGTTATGAATAATACAGCGATTAAGTTTTTTGTGCTATTTTTTATTATTAATATACTTTCAGTGGTAGAAGTTTTTAATAGATTTTTTACTTTTTAACTACTTAGCTATTTTAGTATTATTTGATTTATTTTGTTGAAAAATTTTTATATATTTATATGTTGTTGAAATATACTTGAAAAAAAATATTTTTTATATATAATAGTAAGGTAATTAAATAAT
>CAOSZT010000213.1 GCA_948528155.1 uncultured Clostridia bacterium
GGAAAACCGCACGTACGGTTCTGTGAGGGGGAGCAGTAGAATTTATTATTTTATAGAAGCTCTCTACTCGACTCTATTAAAGCACAAGCCAAAGAAATTGTTTTTAGCGAATTGATTTATGTATAAAGATTGTTAAAAGCGAATGGATGGAGTGTTTATTCATTCGCTTTTTAAGTTACGATAACTTGTATATTCCTTAGTTTTAGAATAATGATATTCTAAAATTTATAAATACATTTAGCAATTTTTTTATTTGTTTCAATAACTTTCTCTTTTATATAATCTAGTTGTTTATAATTTTTTTAAATATACTAACTGATAAAATAAAACAACACTCTCTCGGTTGAGAAAGTGCTGTTGTCCAAGTTAATCAATGGACATTTGTTACCATGAGACCGTTGTGTCACTGCCGTCTTTTGGATTGGTTGTACGTTTAATGTCATATCCCAAGCTTTCCAGCCACTGTGCCGTTTCAAACTCAACATATCCAAGATGACATGAACTGTCGCCGTTTTCCACAGCAGTTACGATTTTGGACTCAGCCATAATCTTTTCTTCTTCAAGCTTGTTCTTTTTTTTACTGTCAACCTTTTCCCGTGCTTCTTTTGCTGTAAATAACATATGATAACCTCCTAAAATCTCACTATGTGAGTTATTTATAATCTAATTATACTATAATTTACATAAAAAGTCAAAAAATTTTTAAAAATATATTGAAATTTATTAAAAGTATGATATACTTTAGTAAATTGATTGATATTTGTATCAATCGTTACGAGAGCCGAAAAAAGTTGTAAATATCTACGCCAACGGCACCAAGACGAGTTTTTGTCGAACTCTCTATAATGCTTGATATAACTTGATTACAAGATTATAAGAATTTGACAACACAAAAACTTTAAACCGTTTCAAAAATGAAGCGGTCTTTTTTTGATCAAAATCTTGAAAGAAGGAGGTTTTTATGGTATTATATTACATATAATTAAACAAGAAATCAATATGAGTAAAGAATTACTCTCTAAAATCGAATGGGCGTGCCGTTTAAAATTTAAAGGAAAGGAACAACCACAAATAATAAATGGTTGTTTAAGAATTATTGAACATACCAATTTAGCGTATGTAGAGCCCCATAGAGTAATTATTAAAGATTACAGATTAACACGTTATACTAGAGTTTTATAAGAAAAGCTATGAGATAGTGAATAAATTAGCCACTATGTATAAAAAATTATAGGAGTAAGATATGGAATTAAAGGAAAAATTAGAATTATTAAATGAAAAAAGTACTATTGCAGAAGTTCAAAAATACATAGAAGATATGAAAAAAGCTAGAAAATTTGATAAAATTACTATTGAAAGAGAAATGATGTTATTTTTAGAAGAATTAGGAGAACTTGCTAAAGCAATAAGGAAAGACACAAAGGGAAAATTAGATATAGCAAAAGAATATAATGATAGTGTTGAAGAAGAATTAGCTGATTGTTTTATATATTTGCTTAGCATAGCCAATATGAATAATGTAGATATTTTTAAAGCATTTAAAGATAAAGAAACTAAAAATTGTGATAGAGTTTGGAAATAAATGATGTATGTTAAATTTTTGTACTGAACCCAAAAAATTGGATATTTTTTGATTAGGTACTAGGCAGCTTTGGAATGAACTCTGTATTGTACAGGGCTCATTCCTTTTAATTTGCCCTTTATCCTTTTATTATTATAATAAATATACATAATTTAATTCTGCTGGTTAGGACTTCAACTCTTGCTGAAATACAAGATAAAATATGTAATGCTTTAAGTTTATGTATTTCAAGATAGTTGATATATAATGCTACAAACAAAAAATTTATACAGTTATGTAAAGAAGATTGATATAACACACATAATATGTTATAATTAAATTTATAGTTAGTAAAGAATTATCTTAAAAAGGACAGGAGGAATAAAAAATGGCATTGAAACTTGAATTGCTACATGGTGGACCTTTGGAAGACCAAAAAGATTTACTGTGTAAAATCTATGAATTAGCAGAACAACTGCTACGGAAAACAACTCATGAAAATGGTATGTTTTATTATATAAATAAATGGCATAATAGTGCAGTAAGTTCAATAAAACCAATAGAAATTGCTTCTAAATTGGGAATTGTAGTATGTGCAAACATCGAGGGATATGGAAGGTATAATGAAGAGATAATTTTAAAAAAAATGAAAGAAAGAAATTTAAATCCCAATATACAATTAGTAAGAGCAAGAGAAGCTTGTTGCACTGCTGAAATAGAAATGCGTAAGGGTTGGGATGATAAATCACATGCAATGATATATTATTCACCCATAAATTCAAAAAAAGGTATTAATTATACTATTGCACGTGGTATTGCTAAAATATATTTTGCAATACCAGAAGAGAAGTTTTCTTCAAAGTTTTCAAAAAATGATTATTTGTCAAGTGAATGGATATATGATACTAAAGAAGAAATAACCGAAAGGATATTTGCTTATGCACTTGTAACACCAGAAGATTTAATAAGAAGGTTAGAAGAAGATTATAGAAATGATGCTACACGTTGGCCAATTGATATGTCTGATTGGTATGAGTATCTTAGTGATCATATATACATACCTGTATTCCAAGTAGCACAAGCTTGGTGCTTTTTTAAAATGTTTCAAGCATTGAAATATAATTAAGATTTTTTAAGGTAATATAAAAGGTGTCCTATTTTAGGACACCTTTTAATAAAATGATATAATTTTAATTAACAGAAAAGTACAAAAATATTACAAAAAATTACTAAAATTACAAAAATTTTACATTTTTGTAATTTTATTGTATTGTAC
>CAOSZT010000214.1 GCA_948528155.1 uncultured Clostridia bacterium
ATGCTAGTATAAGCTATAGCATTTGCATATAGAAAATCAGCTATTAGAGTAGATAAACTACTTTGATAGCTGATTTTTTAGTTAAAGTTGCGAATAGCAATTTTAACTAAAACCTAAAAAATATGTAGATATTTTTTAGGCAAAGGGGTGTGGGGAAAAATTTATTTTTCCCTGCCACACTAACACTTTTTAGCGATAGCATTAAAAAAGTGTTGTAGTGTGTTTTACTGCACATTTTGGAAAAGTGCTTTTAAGTGAGTTCAAAGAAGAAATTTTATTCGTGTGAATATACACGAGCGAGGAGGTTAAATATGAGTTATGCAATAATAAGAAATGCAAAATACAAAAGAGAAAATTTGATGGCAGTATATCGCCATGATGAAAGAAAAAATAAACATTATTCAAATAAGGATATAGATAGGACAAAATCACATCTAAATTATTCATTAAAAGATCCAGAATTTAATTATGTGAAAGAATTTGATAAAATTTTAAAGAAATATGATTTGAAAGGACAAATAAAAACAGTAAGTAATATAGCTTGTGAATATATGATTACATCAGATAATGACTTCTTCAAAAGAATAGGAGAAGAAGAAACAAAAAGATATTTTGCTACCGCATATAAATTTGTATGTGAATATAAAGATTTAGGCGAAAAGTATATTTTATCTGCTAAAGTGCATTATGATGAGAAATCTCCTCATTTGCACTTACTTTTTTTACCTGTTGTTCATACAGTAGATAAAAAAGGAAATCCTATTGATAAATTAGCTTGTAGTGAATTTTGGAAAGCCAAAGATAGTTACAGACAATTACAAAATGCTTTTTTTGAATATATGGTGTCAAATGGATTTGAATTGCAAAGAGGTTTACCAAAAGAAGAAACAGACAGAGTTCATTATACATTGAAAGAATATAAAAATATAACAAATTATGAACAAACGAAAGAAACTTTAAAAAATATAAAATTAGAATTACCAGATGTTCCTAATATTACCGACATTAATATTAACAGATTATCAAAGAAAAGAGATGAAAAAATTTTAGAAGAAATTATAAAACCAAAAGATGACTTAATTCAAAATTTATATCAAGATAATATGGATTTGCATAAGGAATTATCAAGACAAACAAAAGTTATAGAAGAAGCAGAAAAATATCAAAAAGAAAGAGATAGAATAATGAGTGATAATGCGAATTTACACAATGAAGTAGAACAAACCAAGGCTGAATACAAGCAAAAAGAATTTGATGTAGAATGGAAATATAAAAGCAAAATTAAAGGGTTAGAAAAAGAGAATAGCAGATTAAATAAAATAATAGATAAATTCTATGAAACTATTGATAAATTCATACATTGGATTTGTAAAAAGTTTGATATGGGAGCAGAAGATAACCTAATTAGAGATTTTCAAAAAGAAAATAATACATTTTTAGATGCAGAAAAGCAAATAAAGAAGGAGAAGAGAGAAAACGAAATAGAATATGAAATATAAAAAATAAATATTGTATAATTAAATGCACGTTGATAAAATAAAAAATATAGACACATAATTAAAAATCAAATAAAATGTTAGTTGCGAGACTAAACATTGGAGGTTTTTAATTATGTGCCAAGAACAGTATAACACAAGTAAAAGAAAACTTAAACAATTAACATACAAAGATAGAGTGAAAATTGAAACATTATATAATGATCAACATTTGAACTATACAGAAATTGGAAATATATTAGGAAAACATAGAACAACAATAAGTAGAAAAATAAAATTAGGATTAGTAGAATTAGAAACATCATATCTACCAGTATGGAAATACTGTGCAGAAGTAGCACAAAGAAAAAATGAAGAAAATGAAACAGCAAAGGGAACAAATTTAAAAATAGGAAAAGATATAAAGTTAGCTAAATTTATAGAGAAAGAAATAAAAGAAGAGAAAAGTTCTCCAGAAGTAGTAGAGTATAAAATAAAACAAAGCAAATTTATAACAACATTGTGTTTTAAAACAATTTATAATTATATAGATAAAGAAATACTTGAAATAGAAAGAAAAAATTTAACATATGGAAAATATATCAAAAAAGAAAAAAACAGAAAAGAAGAATCTAAAAGAATAAAACCAAATAAAGAAGGAAAAACAATACATGATAGACCAAAAAAAATAGAAACAAGAGAAGAAATAGGACATTGGGAAATGGATTTAGTAGAGGGATTGAAAGGAGAAAAAGAGCCATATTTATTAGTATTAAGCGAAAGAAAAACGAGAAAGGAAATCATAGAGCTAATACCTAATAAAGGAGCGAAATCAGTAGGAAAAGCATTAGATAAAATAGAAAGAATGTTAGGAGTAGTAAAATTTAGAGAAACATTTAAAACAATAACAACAGATAATGGAAGAGAATTTAAAAACTGGAAGATAATAGAAAAATCGTATACAGGAAGTAAAAAGGAGAGAACAAGTCAATATTTTGCAGATGCATACAGTTCGTGGCAAAGAGGAACAAATGAAAATATAAATAAGATGATAAGAAGATTTTTACCGAAAGGAACAAGTTTTAAGAATTTAACAAAAGAAGAAGTAAAAAGAATAGAGAGATGGATAAACAATTATCCACGAAAGATATTGAAATTCAAGACATCAGAGGAATATTATGAAGAAGAAATGAAAGTAGCATAGCAACTAGTCAAAAAGGTTTTTAATTTCTTATAAAAAAGTGTGCAATTAATATTGCAATGTACAGAAATATAAAAAATGATATATGAGTTAAATATTCTGGGGAAAAATAAAAAAGATTTTAATAAAATATAGA
>CAOSZT010000215.1 GCA_948528155.1 uncultured Clostridia bacterium
TGAATTTAATATATAATTAACTTAAAAAAACTAAAAATCATTGAATTTACATATGTATTTTCAATGATTTTATTTTATAGTTTACAATAACATTACTTTTTTACAGCTCATATTTTTATATAATATGTTTACAAACCTTCATAAACTAATTTATTTCTGGATTTTCTTCTAAAATTATATCAACAATATTTTCTTCAACTTTAAATGGAACAACATATCCCTCTAAATAATATACTTTATCTTTTAGAGCTGGAATTTCTTCATTTACATAAATTTTTGCAGTTCCTTTTCCATTTTTAGCTTCTTGTACTAAATTAGAAACAGCCCAATTTCCATCAAATGCAATGACAATTGATTTTCTACGTTCGAATATCTCATAATTAAAACTTTTATAAATTCCCATTGCTTCACTTTCTGTTGATATTCTAATACCATCTAAATTATTTTCTCTTAATTTTTCAATCTCTTTTTTGGATAATGCTTTTGGTACAATACCATATATTTCAATGTTTATTTTTAATCTTCTACTTATATCTATTATTGCTTTTTCATATCCTTGTATTTTATGTCCAATTACAAAATAGGCTTTTTCAGGGTCTATATTTTTTATTAATTGTTCTAATAATTTTATACCTTCTTTTGTTACAACTGTTTCTCTTATATTATTATTGAAACTTCCTCCTGCAATAATTATTGGAATTTTATTTTCTGGTAGTTTTTTTATTTTATCTTTTAGTTCTATTTCACTTTCTACATTGTCTGTTATTCTCATAGGAATATTGTTATTTTTGCTTTTATTATGATTTTCTTCTTCTAATTCTGTAAATGCTTCTGTTATAGTCCTTCCATTTAAAAATTTTATACATTCTTTACTTTTTCTTTCAAAATATGCTTCTCTATGTTTTATAATTTCTTCTTCTACAGCTCTCATTTTTGAAAATTCTTCTTCTGTTAGTCCTAAAAGGTTTTGAAATGCTAATTGTTCGTCTATTGTGTCTGTTCCATAAAATCCACATCCATCTGTACCTTGTACACATTTAATTCCGTTTTGTAAATATTTTTTTAATGGATGTTTATTTAAGTTGTTCAAATTGTTTAGTCTTACATTTGACGTTAATTGAAATTCTAGTACAACATTGTTATTTTTAATTTCTTCCATTAGTTTTTTTCCTTCTTCTGAATTTAAGTCTGCTGTATATAAACCATGTCCTATTCTAACATATGGCATTTTTTGATTTGGTTTTAAAAAGCATTTTACACATTCAATTGATTTGGCTACATTATCTCTTAAACTATCATTTTCTCCTGCATGTATTCTAATTGTAAAGTCTTTATCTACATTTGTAACATATTCTACTAATTCTTTTATTACTGGTTTTAACTCAGAAATATCATTAATTTCTTCTCCTATAAAATCACTTCCTACCACATAAGGACTTTTGGATACTGTTTTTATCATATCTAAATTGTCTCTTAAATATGTTGGACTTGTTTTTTGGCTTTTTATTATTGTTAATGGTATTCTTCTTATTGCTGCTAAAAATCTGATTTTTACTCCTGTTTCTGCTTCTATTAGTGGCATTATTTTATGTACTTCTTCTAGTAATTTGATAGCTCGTCCATTTGATCCAACTAAATCTGTATCTGCTATTTCAATGTAATTAATTCCTTGTTTTTCGTATTCTCTGGCTATCCATAAAAATTTATCTTGTCTTAATGTTATGTTTTGGTATTTTGTGTTTTTGTTGTCTTCTAGCATTTTTTTAAGCATTTTTTTAATATCTTCTTCTGGTATTTTTTTTATTTTTTCTAAATTTAATTCTATTTTTTCGTTGTTTTCTATTCCTTTACAGAATACATATCTATATATATATAGTTTTTCAAGGTTTGTAAATACTGCTTGTCCATCTTTTAATATTGCTAAACTTGTTCTTATTTTTGAGATGTTGTAGTTTGCATTTTCTATGTTGTTTAATATTAAGTCTGCAAAGTTTATAAATGTGTTGTCATCTATTTTTCTTATTAAATATTTTCCTGTTAATTCTAGGTTTTCAAATTGTTTTTCAATTGCTTCTCTTTGTTTGTATATTTTTTCTTCTTGTTCTTTTGTTAATTTTAAGTCTAATTTTTTTATATAATATAATGGATATCTTATTTGATGTTTTATTCCTAATGCAATTAATGCATCTGGTGATAGTACTGCATTCATGTGTGTGTGCAAGTCTGTTCTGAATTTTGTCTTTTTCAATATATATGATTTTACTATTGTTTTTTCTATTGGTAAATTATATCTTTTTGTTTGTGACATTAATGTTTTTGTTATTGCTGGTATTTTTGCTTTTATTTCTATTGTTCCATCTTTGTAGATGTTTGCTACTTTTATTATTCCTAATCTTAATATATATACTTCTTCATTGTCTCCATTTATACTTAATGGTATTGTTCCTTTTATGATTTTCATATTCTTTTCATTTCTTGATATTTGTAAGTTACATATTTGGGCTAGATTTGTTATTAAGTTTCCTGTTTTGTGGTTGGGAGTTTCTAAAATATATGTTAATTCATCTTCCTTTTCAAATAAATTTACTACTATGTCCTTTTCTTTGTCTAAATAAAAACTTTTTTCTATTTTTGATTTTTCCATATATTTATCCCCCTTAACAATTATTAATTCAATATTATAACATATGTTTTTAGATTTTTCAATAATTTATGTAGACTAAAATTCATAAAATTAATTTAATTTAATATATTTATGTGAGGTGTTTTAATTGATAATTCAATCTATAAAAATAAATAAAAAAATATTAT
>CAOSZT010000216.1 GCA_948528155.1 uncultured Clostridia bacterium
AAAAATAAAGCCTCAGCTATTGACGGTAGCTTCGGCATATCTGAAAGGCATAACCTATTCAAATTGCCTTTCGCTAATACAATTATAGCGAAAAAATAAAGATGTGTCAATATTTAAAAATAAAAATTTTACGATTTGTAAAGAATTTTTTAAATACTACCTGCAGAGGGTAGTATTTTTTGTATCTCCTACAAAAGGAGGAACAATAGACTAATGAACGAAGATTTTAAAAAAGCAAATGAATCATTACCTGCAGAAGAAAAAGAACAATTACAAAAATATCAAAAAAAAGGAATAACAAAAATAACTCAATCTGTAGACCAAGAATCTGGAGAAATCTTATCTACTGAAACAACTTATTCTTCTGAAAAGAAAAGAGTTAAAGGAACTTTTGGAATATCTGATCCAGAAGAAATAATAAGACTTACTAGACAAAGCAAGACAAGAGCTATAAATACAATGTTAGCTTATGTTATTGACACAATGGATTGGAATAATGAATTTTCTTTTGATAAGAAATTTATATCAAGTTATGGAGAAAAAAATAAACAAAGATTTTTTACTGACAGAAAATATCTTCTTGATAACAAATATATATTTGTTAAGCCAAACAAGAAAAATAGATTTACTTTAAATGTTAATTTACTATTTAGAGGACCAATACATAAAGCTGCAGAAGTATATCAAGAACAATTTGAAGAAGAATTAAATCAATACAGTAAATTAGAACTATCAAAAATAAAGAAAAAAGTAACAAAATTAAGCAAAGAAGATATAAAAAATTTGATAGATGATTTGCAGAAAATGTTATAATTTTTTTTGTAAAAATTAGTGTCAACTACCTGATATTTTTTAGTGTCAAGTACTTGACACTAATCAAAACCTCTAAAACACTATTCATATCAATAAAAATTAACATTTTTGACTTTTTTATTTCTATATCTAAATTATAATAACAAAAAAAGGGGCTTTGCCCCTCTTTATTTTTTCTACTGATTAAGTTTTTCTAACACCCCAGGGTTTTTTACGATTCACTCTGGTATTGTAATAGTTTCTTTTTGTCTGCTCTATCTATAATATTCTCTGATTCTTTTTTCTTCTTCATTAAAATATTTTCTTAACCAAAAGAAATATGCTATTTCAAAAGTAAGAAAAGATAATTGAAATATTATTATTTTTGTTTCTGCAGATAATGAATGTATATACATTACTAAATCTAAATACAACATTTTTTTCACCTCTTACAATGATTTTATCATTTATGACCTTAAAAAGCAACGGCACATTTTAATGGTGTTAATATAGGTTAAAAAATGGTTATATTATATAAGGGTGAGTAAAATGAAATTTGAAAAATTTAAACCAGAAAATTATAAAAATGTAGATATAAAATTTACTTTAAGATTACCAGAAGAACTTCATAAAGAAATTGCAGACTATTCAAACAAGCATAATGTTTCTATGAATACCCTTATTCTTAATTGCATTGAATATGCAATGTCTAATAGAGAAGATAAATAAGGCAGTAGCTGGACAAATTGTTCAGAATAATATATACTAGCACCAACCCCATTTGGGGTAATCCCTTACAGAAAGGGGGTGCAACACAAGTGTCTTCATTTGATTTAATCTGGAGATTAATTGTTTTATTATTGCTTAGCAATAATAACAATGAAAACCAAGACAAAAACAAAGAATAATCTTTGTGAGCAGAGCGGGAACTCTGCTCTTTTCTTTTTTAAAACAAAAAAATGAGATATGCGGGAACATATCTCGTGCAACATCGTGTCTTCAAACGATTTTGCTAGCTAATGTTATTATAACATCAATTTTATTATATGTCAAATTTTAATTTTTATTAAACAATCTAGCAAAGAATCCTCTATTTTTTAATCTTTCCAATTCTTGTTCTAGTTTATATTTTTCTCCCTGCAGGTTGTGATTTTCTTTCATGTATGATTCATTTGTAGATAACAGTGTTTTGTTTATAGTTTCTAGTTCAGACATTTTTTTATTATCTTCAGAAAGAAGAAAAACTTGTTGCTGCAGTTGTTGCTTTTCTCCTTTTTCAGCTACAAGCAATTTTTGTGTAAAGTCTAATTGTTTACGAAGATCATCAATAGTTTTTTCTTTATCTTCTATCTTCTGCAGATATTTTGAAACTTCCTTTTCTTTAACAACTTTGTTTTTTTCTTTAGATAAAGCATATTCTTCTATTTTTTTATAAGCTAATTCATTATAATATTTTTTTGGAGAATTAAATTCGTTTATTTCAGTTTTACAATATTCTTCAGTATTGATTTCTAATCTTTTTGCTATGCTAGGAAAAGTATTTGTATTTATATTAAAAATACTACATAAATCTTTTACACTATACTTGTTTTCTTCCATAAAAACACCACCATTCGTAATTATTTTTCTACACTATATCATAAAACAAATGTACTTGTCAATAAAAAGCATTGTAATACAATCCAAAAAATACAAGCCTTATACAATCACAATACCAGAGTATATCGAGAAAAACCCATTACTTCGTAGGTTGTGCTGAAATAAAACCAAACGGAATTGATAATTTTATATTATCAATGTAGTGCGGTAGGGCGAGGGTAAAAATGGCGAAAGCCTTTCGTAGGGGCGAGATAGCCCCTGCAATACCTATTTCAAAATAGGTATTGTGAAGCGTATTTATTTATAAATATGCGACAGGGGTTTGGGGTGTACCCCAACGAAAAATCCATAGTGCATTTGCGTAAGCAAATGTTCTATAGGTGATTTTTCGCTACTTTACAAAAGTAGCAAAGT
>CAOSZT010000217.1 GCA_948528155.1 uncultured Clostridia bacterium
GATCACTAAAAGCTTGATAATTTCTAATTGATGTCAATTGTATATAACCAGCTCCTATCCATGGATAATAACTTAAATCTTTCCTATATTTTTCTCGTTCTTCCTCATCCTCTCCTTTTCCCTCGCCTTCTATAAGCCAATCACCATACTTTGATTCATGGCTGCATTGAGCGATAAAATGCTGTATACTATATATACTGTTTATATCATATTCTCTAAGCACTCTGTTTAAATCCTCTATAACACTATCACTTATATCTTTTTCTTCCCAGCCAATTTTATGAAGCTGTTCAGCGGTAACGTATACATTTTCTGACTTATCTTCGGGTTCTTTTGTATATGCTGATAGTGCTGCCTGACCTATTTCATCAAAATCATAAATTTTCTCATATACTTTACCTGTGTTTTTATGTATTTTTCTGCCTATAATAAAGTATTTGCTGTTTGAGTTAGTTTTTGTTATTACATATTTTCCTTCCTTAGGTTCAATATCAAACCAAACAATATTATTTACATCCAAATTGTAAAATATTGAACCGGCTGCAATTATTGCATCTTCCTCACTTTTATATGTATCTGTAATATAATGAGTTCTGTTTGGCTCATGCCAATTATCAAAATTCATTCTGAATAAATTTGCACTTACAATCGCTTTTCCGTTAACCATATAATAATTATGTATTTCTTTTATTACAGTTTCTCTGTAATCATTTTCAGTAATTTTTTTAACTTTGTATATTTCTATACATTTTTTCAAAATATTTTTTCTTACTTTAAAGCCTTGTTTTTCAGCCATATATCTTATCATTACAGGTTTTTGAGATTCAAGCTCTGTTTTTATTATATTATTTACATTTACAGCCGTCTTACCGGAATATTCAAGCATATCAGCAGCTTTTTCATATACTGTATCTTTTTTAGAATGGCTTACGCCGACTGATAAATTATAATATTCAGCCTTTGTATTTCTATTTAATATTTGATTTTTTTTATTTCTTCTTGCATTTATTTTATGTGTTTCATTTCCGTCTGAAAAAACAGCACTCTGCAATGCCGGTTCATCATTAAAATTACCTCCTGTTATTTGTGCAAGTTCTTCTAATGATACATATGTGCCTTCCGGAGTTTTTAAAATATTTTTAAAATATTTTTTGTTATTTTCATCTCCTATATAAAATTCTTTGTTTTCAATAACATTTACTTCATAAGGAACTGAAACATCATTAGAAATATATACAGGTATTTTTTCTATATTCCCTGTAACAAAAGGTATTATATTAAGTTCTCTCACAGCGTCATATATTCCGTCAATAAGTACATATATTTCATCTTTAAATGAAAGTATAGGAATATCTCTTATTGTGCTTCCTCCTAAAATAGTGTTATAGCTTATAGTTCCATTTTGAGCCTTTGACGGAATAACAAAGCTTATACTTAGATTTTCTTCTCCGCTCTTTGTAAGCTTTTATTATTTCATTAAAATTTACATATACTTTATATTTATTTGTACATAGCCAATAATATAAACTTTTATTTTATTAGAACTTAATTTTACCTTTTATTATATCATTATTTTTATTATTTTCAACCATTAATTTCCCTATTATACTATGTTTTAATAAATAAAAAACCATAGCTTATACTGTTAATATGTAGTTAAGCTATGGTTAAAATTATGCTTATTATCCTCTTTCTTTTTTAAATATTCCTGCCCATACTTCATTTTCCCATTTTATGCTGTCCATTAAATCATCATAATTTGCTACATACATATAATCAGAATTAGAATTACCAGGCGTTATAAATACAAATCCATTCTCTTTTATAAAAAATCTATTATTATTTTTATCATATGAATCTGAATAAAATGCAACTGTATCTCCTTCATTTGTAGAACCATATTCATATTCTGAGTCATATTTATATGGGCTAAGATATGCAGTGTTATTGTAAAAATAATAAGAATCTAAATCTCTGCAGTTTATTATTTTTTTATATGAATTTTCAAATAATTCATCAATGTTTATTATATTTCCTGTATGTAAATTTACATTTACAGTATATATTCCAAAATAAACACTAAGCATCTCCTTATTTACCATTTCATATGAATATCCTCTAAATACTATGCTAATTATATTTTTATCTATATATTCTATAGTGTAATCTATAATATTTTCTGTATTATCAAAAAAATTTGAGTCCTTTTTTTTAGCAAAATAATAGCGGCTAAGGGCTGCGTCTTTTATTGTTTTATTTACTTTATTTTGAATATTTTTATTTTTAAACCCTGTTAATTGAGGATAATTTATTACTACGTTTTTTTCTTTTTTTTCGTCTATATCTTTTAAATTTTGTGTATTTACTTTATATCCCATTTTAGATATAATTGTGGCAGTATCTTTCGGCAGCAAAATATAGTCTTTCGTTATACTTTCTGTTATATTTTCTGTTGTAGTTTCTGTTATTTCATATGTATCCTCTTTTTCATTATTATAATTAAGTAGCTTAATTTCTGTTATATTCTCAGCCTTTATGTTTACAACATCTTTTGATTGTTTATTCATTTTTACACTTATACAATATATAGCTGTAATTAACATAACTATAAAAGTTAAAATAATTATATTTCTTTTCATATAAATCATTCCTTTTTAATACGTTCACAAACTTTCTTTTCATATATTTTAGCTCTTTTATCATATGAATAACTATCATCTGAAGGTTTTTCATATGGATTTATCATTTCAGATATACTATTAGGATGAACTCCAGGAA
>CAOSZT010000218.1 GCA_948528155.1 uncultured Clostridia bacterium
GACTAAAATATGCAAAAATTATATAGTTACAATTAAGTATTATTTATTAAATAAATTAAAGTATAAAAAACTATTAAAATAATCATTGAGAAAATAAAAAAATAAGTGTATAATTATGAACATCAATAATAAAATTAATAATAAAAAGAAAGAGGAAAGAAAATGCTAACAAATATTTTACTAATTATCTTAGGATTTATACTACTAATAAAAGGAGCAGACTTTTTAGTAGATGGAGCAAGTGAAATGGCAAAAAAATTTCACATACCAGAAATCGTAATAGGATTAACAATAGTAGCAATAGGAACATCAATGCCAGAGTTAGTAGTAAGTGTAACATCAGCAATAGAGGGACACTCAGACCTAAGCATAGGAAATATAGTAGGAAGCAATATTGCAAATATGTTTTTAATTTTAGGAGCTTGTGCAATAATAAAACCACTTGTATTTAAAAAAGAAACACGATTATTTGAAATACCAATAACAATATTTTCAACAATATTATTATTCTTTTTATGTATAAATGGAACAAATGAGCAAATAAACACAATAACAAAAGAAGAAGGATTAATATTACTAATACTGTGCATATTATTTATAATATATAACTTAATAATGGCAAAAACAGGAGAAAAATTTGAAAAAGAAGAAAAAATATTAGAAATAAAAACAAATGAAAAAAAAGAAACACCATTATGGGAGTCAATATTAGGGATAATATTAGGAATAATAGGACTAAAATTAGGAGGAGATTTAGTAGTTAACAACTCAGTAGAAATAGCTGAAATATTAGGAATAAGTGAAAAATTAATTAGTTTAACAATTGTAGCATTTAGTACAAGTTTGCCAGAACTAATAACATCAATAGCAGCAACAAAAAAAGGAGAAACAGATATGGCAATAGGGAACATCTTAGGCTCACAAATATTCAACATATTACTAATAATAGGAATATCTGCAACATTAACACCAATAGCATACTCTAAAAGTTATGATAATAACATAATACTATTAATAATAGGAACAATAGCATTAGGACTATTTCCATTTATAGGAAAGAAAAATGAAATGACAAGAAATAATGGATTAATATTTGTAACAACATACATAATATATTTAGGAAGTATAATATACTTTGCATAAAAATTATATTTATAATTATTTAGTAATCATTTTTCAATAAAAAATGAAAAAAATATTGAAATAAAATTATAAATTTGATAAAATAAGCCAAAATAAAAAAGGAGGAAAAAACAATGAAATATGAATGTATAGCATGTGGATATATTTATGATGAAGAGGTAGAAGGAGTAAAATTTGAAGACTTACCAGAAGACTGGACATGCCCACTATGTGGAGTAGGAAAAGATATGTTCCAAAAAGTAGAAGAATAAAAGAATAGGTGATACAAATGCAATGTACAAGAAAAATAAAAGAAAACGTATATTGGGTAGGAGCAGAAGATAGAAGATTAAATTTATTTGAAAACTTATTTCCAATACCAAAGGGAATAGCATATAACTCTTATCTAATAAAAGACGAAAAAAATATACTAATAGACACAGTAGACTACTCAGTAGGAAGACAATTTTTAGAAAATGTAAAATATATACTAAATGGAGAAAAATTAGATTACTTAATAGTAAACCATATGGAGCCAGACCATTGCTCACTAATTGAAGAATTGATATATAAATATCCAGAAATGAAAATAATATGTAACAATCAAACAATAAAAATGATAAAACAATTTTACAACTTTGACATAGACAGTAAAGCAGAAATAGTAAAAGAGGGACAAACAATAAAAACAGGAAAACACGAATTTCAATTTATAATGGCACCACTAGTACACTGGCCTGAAGTAATGGTAACATATGACATAACAGACAAAACACTATATTCAGCAGATGCATTTGGGTCATTTGGAGCATTAAATGGAAACCTATTTAATGATGACACAGACTTTGAAAAAGAGTGGTTAGCAGATGCAAGAAGATATTACACAAATATAGTAGGAAAATATGGACCACAAGTACAAAACTTATTAAAAAAAGCATCAAACATAGAAATAGAAATGATATGCCCATTACATGGTGTAATTTGGAGAAATAACTTAAAATATATAATAGAAAAATATGATAAATGGAGTAAATATGAGCCAGAAGAAAAGAGTGTATTAATAATATACTCATCAGTATATGGAAATACAGAAAATGTAGTAAATACACTATCAAATTATTTAGGAGAAAACGGAATAAAAAATATGGCAGTATATGACTCATCAAATACAGATGTATCTTATTTAGTAGCAGAAAGTTTTAGATATAGTAATATTGTAATAGCTGCCACAACATATAACTTAGGGCTATTTCCAAAAATAGAACAATATTTATTAGATATAAAAAGACAAAACTTACAAAATAGAACAATATCAATAATCGAAAACTCAACTTGGATTCCAGGACTTGTTACAAAAGAAGTTAATAAAATATTAACAGAAATGAAAAATATAAAAGTTCTAGAAAAAACATATTCAATTAAATCTTCTGCAAAAGATAGTGAATTTGAATATATTAAAAATATTGGTGATGAAATAGTTTGTAATTTAAAAAATAAGTAAGAAAATAAAACACATAAATATTATACAAAAAGACTAAAAATAGGAATTTTTATAAGAGTTTAGCATATAATATATATAGATAGTTTTTATTATATGCTAAAATTTTATTAAAAAATTTAAAAAAATATTTTTTAATAAATTCTAAAA
>CAOSZT010000219.1 GCA_948528155.1 uncultured Clostridia bacterium
TAAGGATGTTAAAATGAAAGTGTATTAATTTTTTCTATTTATAATAAATTTTATAAGGAGTTAGAAAAATATGAAAATTGGAATTGATTTAGGTGGAAGCCATATTGCAATTGGAGTTATTGATAATAGAGACATTATTATTGAAAAAGTAGAGAAAAGGTTAATGTCTAAAGAGAAAAAGGATATTAAAAATTTTATAGAAAATTATATAATAGAAAATGTAAAAGAAATAACAGCAAAATATAAAATAACTGAAATAGGAATAGCCTCACCAGGAACGATTAAAGGAAAAGAAATAGTATGTGCCAATAATTTAGGTATTAAAGATTATAAAATTGTAGAAAACTTAGAAAAAGAAATAAACTTGCCAATAAAAATTAGAAATGATGCAAAATGTGCAGCAATTGCAGAATGTAAAATAGGTGCTTTAAAAGATTATAGAAGAAGTATATTTTTAACACTAGGAACTGGTATTGGTGGAGCAGTAATTATAAATGGAGAATTATTAGATACAGGAGATTTACCAGGTTGTGAATTTGGGCATATGATAGTTCAAAAAGATGGAATAAGATGTAAATGTGGAAAAAATGGTTGTTTTGAGAAATATGCTTCTATGAAATCATTAAAAGATAATTTAAGAAGAGAATTAAATTTAGATGAAACAACAAAAGGGGAAGAATTGCTAGAAATTATTAGGAAAAATCCGCAAGATGAAAAAATAAATAAAATAATAGAGGAATTTATAGAATATTTAAGTATAGGAATATCAAATTTAATAAATATATTTGAGCCAGAGGCTGTTGGAATTGGTGGAAGTTTTGTATATTTTGTAGATGTATTATTAGAAAAACTAAAAGAGAATATACAAAAAAAACTATATTTATTAAATAGAAGAGAAGAATTAATAATATTGCCAGCAACTCTTGGAAATGATGCTGGTAGTATAGGAAGTTGTAAGATTTAATTTAATTCCTATTACTAAATTAGATAAGGAGAGAACATGGATATAAAAAATAAAAAAGCCACTAGACAGAGTTATGGAGAAGCATTATTAGAATTAGGTAAAGAAAACGAAAAAGTGGTAGTATTAGATAGTGATTTATCAATAGCTACAAAAACAGAAATATTTGCAAAAGAATTTCCAAATAGATTTTTTGAAATGGGAATAGCAGAACAAAATATGATATCAACATCAGCAGGTTTAGCAACCTGTGGAAAAATACCATATGCAAGTACATTTGCTATATTTGCTAGTGGAAGAGCATATGATCAGATTAGAAATAGTGTATGTTATCCAAACTTAAATGTAAAAATATGTGCAACACATGCTGGTATAACAGTTGGAGAAGATGGAGCAACACATCAAATGATTGAAGATATTTCATTAATGAGAACATTACCTAATATGACAGTTATTTCTACATCTGATGATATTCAGACTAAATGGGCGATTAAGGAAATTAGTAAAATAAATGGTCCTGTTTATGTAAGATTGTCAAGACTTGCAACGCCAATTATATATGATGAAAATCAAAAATTTGAAATTGGCAAAGCTGTGCAAATTGGAGAAGGAACTGATGGTACAATTTTTGCAACTGGAGTTACTGTTTCAGAAGCAATAAAAGCACAGGAAGAATTAAAACAAAGGAATATAGATGTAAGAGTAATTGATATTCATACAATTAAGCCTATTGACAAAAATATTATAGTAAAAAGTGCAAAAGAAACAAATATTTTAATTTCGATTGAGGATCATAATATTATTGGTGGTTTAGGGGCTGCCATTTCTGAAGTTTTAACTGATGAATATCCTAAAAAACTTATAAGATTAGGAATAAAAGATGCTTTTGGTAAATCAGGTAAAGCAGAGGAATTAATGAAATATTTTGGCATAGATTCAGATAGCTTAGTGAAAGAATTTAAAAACTTTATTTAGGATTAGATTGATTTCTTATTTGATAAATTGCAATAGTGAAAGAGTTAAAATTATTGTAGAGATAGAGGTAGAATAATGAATAAGTTAGATGAACTGATAGAAAGATTGTGTCCTAATGGAGTTAAATATTATACACTAGATAATGTCTGTTCAATAAATACAGGAACTCAACTGAATAAAAGTAAATTATTAGATAATGCTGAATATCCTGTTATAAATGGGGGTATAGTCCCATCAGGATATTGGTATGAATATAATACTAATAAAGATACAATTATAATTAGTCAGGGTGGAGCTTCAGCTGGCTATGTGAATTTTATGGAAATGCCATTTTGGGCTGGTGCACATTGTTATATTGTAAAAAAGGAAAGTGATGAGATTATTTATAGATACTTATATCATTTTTTAAAAGGTAAGGAGACAATACTTCAACAATGTCAACAAGGAGCAGGAATACCTAGTTTGAGTAAAAATGCAATATATGAATTAGCTATTCCAATACCACCATTAGAAATACAAAGCAAAGTTGTTAATATTTTGGACAATTTTACTGATCTTTCAAAAAATCTTATAAAAGAGTTGAAAAATAGACAAAGACAATATGAATATTATAGAGATAAACTAATTAATAAAAATAATAAAAATGCGATATTAAGTGACATAGTTAAAATAAAGAATGGTAAAGATTATAAATCTTATGGAAATGGTAATATTCCTGTTTATGGTTCAGGAGGAATAATAGCGTATACTTCTAAATATGCCTATGAAAAAGCAAGTGTTTTGATACCAAGAAAGGGTTCTATAAATAAATTATATTATGTTGAAACCCCAT
>CAOSZT010000220.1 GCA_948528155.1 uncultured Clostridia bacterium
ATTCAGCAGATATTGACCTATTAAAGAAACTAAAAGAAGAAGGTATGCTTATATCTATGGTTAATACTCATAAAAGTAATGATATATCAAGTATTTGTTATGCAATATTAGAAGAATTATCAAAAACAGATAACTATCCAATAAAAAAATGTCAAAACTGTGGAATGTATTTTATACCAAATTCAAGATTAGATGAGATTTATTGTGATTATCCAAAAGAAAACGGAAAAACTTGTAGAGAAAAAGGAGCGATACTTTCTTATAACAAGAGACTACAAAAAAAATCAGCCTATACAGAATATAGAAAAACATATCAACAAAAATTCGGTATTGTCAATAAAAACAAAGCTGACGAAAAATTAAAGAAAGAATTTGAAACTTGGAAAAAACAAGCTAAAGAGAAGATAACTAAACTAAAACATAGAGAAATTACTGAAGATGAGGTTTATGAGTGGATTTTGAGGAATAAATAAATTTTTTAAATTTATATGAATTTATTTAATAAATATTAAACTTATAATTAATGAATATGGCACAAGATTAATTTTTAATCTTGTGCCATACAATTGGAATAATTATTCCAATTTAACCCTAAAACCCATTGAAAAATGCTCAGGAAGCAGACCTTGTTCCTCAAAAAATTTATTATCGTTATTTAGTTTTTCTATTTCTCTGATTCTTTTTCTAGAAAGAGGTCTTTTGTCAATCCAGTAGCTATCCATTGTAAATTCATAAGGCTCCTGAACGGGTAATTCATTTAAAAAATCAATTAACTTTTTTAAATGATATTCTCTACAGCTGTTACTAATCTGTGGATATTTTGCCAAAGGTAAATTAGGTGAGCAAATAAAGTAATTGCAATGGATATGATTTGGTCTTGTGTCAATAATTAGTTTCGCAGTCTCCAAAATGTCACCTATATTTTCTGTTGGTAGTCCTAACATAATGGTAGTTAAGATTTTTATATTAGGATTAGCTATATGGATTTTTTTAAAAACTTCTCTTGCTTGTTCACATGTGTGTTTTTTTCCTATAAATCTCAAAAGTCTGTCAGAACCTGTTTCTAGGTTCATATATAATTCAGTAATTTTCTTTGAGTAACAGAGTGCTTCTAAAATTTGTGGAGTGATCTCACCAATACACATACCTATGGGAAATCCAATTTCTTCTACTTCATCATAACTATTAATTAAATAAATGAGCTCATGAAGCATAGGTTTTCCATAGATGTCAATACCGTATTCAGTAAGATTTTCAGCCCTAATACTAACTTTTTTCATCAATTCGGGTGTATTTAGTCTTATTCGGTCAAGATTTGTTCGAATTGTCTCTAAACTAAGACTTTCAAACTTAATTTCCATATAAGACCTTCGACAGAATTTACACTTATTTAAGCATCCATCTACTGGCCAAATTGCAAGATGTTTTTCAATGTCATCATAAACAAAATACTGTTCTTTAATGTCCATATCAAACTTCTTTCCAAGTTTTTCCGTAAAGTGGTCACCCCAAAAGGTAATATTAGAAATAGAGCCATTTAAAAGCTTTTCTGCGTTTGCTGCTTTACCTAAAACAATGATTTCTGCTCCAGTTTTTCTACTTTTTGCAATGTTTTCCAGTTGTTTAGCAACAAAGTCTGAATAATCATCACATCTTGCATACATATGCATATACAAAATGTAATCTGCTTCTTCAAATGGAACAGTATGTTCTAAAAGAGGTAGCATTGGATAATAAGACACCATTAGTTCTCGATAGCATTCATTTTGGGCATACATTTTAACAAAATCGGCATTTATTTTATATTTGCCTAAATCGTCATATTCCCGTGGCGTAACTAAAATTTGATGTTTTTCTTTTAAACTAGCTAACATAATAATTGTCTCCTTTCAATTTTATGAAATGTTTTTATAAGGGTATATAAATCCAATTAGGATTAACTTGATTAACATTATAACACAATTTACATAAAAAGTAAAATTTATCATATATTACTTTTCTAAATCCCATTCTTTTTCTCTTTGTTCATGTTTAATTTGCTTTACTGGATCAATAAAAGTATGAGTTTCTTCCTCAAAATTTTTAACTAATTCTTTTGATTTGCCAATACCAAATTTATGGCAAATCCAAATTATAAATTTATCAATAGTTTCATAAAATTTATCTATTATTTTGTGCAAATGATTATTTTCCTTTTCTAAACTTTTGATTTTACTTTTATATTTCCATTCAATATCAAATTCCTTTTTCTTATATTCGGCTTTAATATTATTTACTTGATTATGAAGTTCTTTGTTATCAGCAAGTATGGAATCTCTTTCATTTTGATATTTTTCAGCCTTATTAACTAAATTGACTTGTTTTGATAGTTCATTATGCAATTTTAGATTTTCTTGATACAATTCCATAATCTTATCATCTTTAGGTTTAATAATTCCATTTTCCACTTTTTCTCTATTAAGTTTTATGAGTTTAATATCATTTATATCTGGTGTTTCTGGTAATTCTAGTTTTATATTATCTAATACTTTTTTAGTGTTTTCAAAATTGGTTAATTTCTTTAAATCTTCTATTTTTTCATGTTTTGCTCCTGTTTCTTCTACTGGCAAACCTCTTTCTAAATCAAAGCCTTTTGAAGTTATATATTTGTGAAAAGCATTTTGTAATTGTCTATAACTATCTCTACCTTTCCAAAAATCTCTACAACATATTTTATCAATGTCATTTC
>CAOSZT010000221.1:0-1762 GCA_948528155.1 uncultured Clostridia bacterium
TAATCTTCCATTTTATTTTAGTTTTACAAACTATATTTTACTTTTACAATTCACCAATTTTTTAACAAATTTTTAATTTTACTTTTCAATTTTTAAATGTTATAATTCAAATTGGAGGACAAAAAAATGATTGATTTATTATCACCTGTAGGTGACTTTGACTGCTTAAAAGCTGCAGTTCAAAATGGAGCAAATAGTGTTTATTTTGGTTCTAATTTATTTAATGCAAGAGCATCAGCTTCAAATTTTGATATTGAAACTTTAGAAAAAGCAATAATTTATGCTAAAACACGTGGAGTAAAAACAAATCTTACATTAAACACTTTAATTAAGAATAGTGAATTTAATGATGCTTTTGCACTTGCAAAAAAAGCTTATGAATTTGGTATAGATGCAATAATTGTTCAAGATTTAGGTCTAGCAAAACAATTAATAAAACACTTCCCTGATTTAGATATTCACTCAAGTACACAAATGTCAATACATAATTTGCAAGGTGTATTAAAAATGCAAGAATTAGGCTTTAAAAGAGTTGTACTTGCTCGTGAACTTTCTTTATATGAAATTGAATATATTTGTAAAAATTCTAATATTGAAATTGAGGTTTTTATACATGGTGCTTTATGTATTTCGTATTCTGGTCAATGTTTATTTTCTAGTATGGTTGGCGGACGTTCTGGTAATCGTGGAAAATGTGCTCAACCTTGTAGACTTCCTTACGATTTATTAGAAAACGATAAAAAAATTGATAGTGGTCATCTTTTAAGTACAAGAGATTTATGTGGTTTAGATTTTATTCCTAACTTAATTAATGCTGGTGTTACATGTCTTAAAATTGAAGGTAGAATGAAAAATCCTGAATATGTTGCAACTGTAACTAGAATTTATAGAAAATATATTGATTTAGCTGAAAGTAATGAAAATTATGTTATTGATGAAAACGATAGAAAGATCTTACTTCAAGTTTTTAATAGAGGTATGTCATCAACTGGTCATCTTTCAAATGATCCTAATAATAGCTTAATTTTTAAAGAAAAACCTAATAATATGGGGCTATTTTTAGGAAAAGTTGAAAAATACAATAAAAATAAAGGTTATATAACTGTTAAATTACAAGAGCCTATTGAAATTGGAGATACCATTTCTTTAGAAAAAGAAGCTGGAACTTATAATATTTCTGAATTAATGTTTAAAGAAAAAAATATTAAAGAAACTTCCATTGGTCAAACTGTTACTATTGGAAGAATGAAGGGAAATATCAATTTAGGTGATAAAATTTTTAAAATTTCATCAAAAAAATTGAAGCAAATCGCTAATGATAGTATAAAAAATGAAAATAGGAAAGTAAAATTAAATTGTAAAATTTCTATAAAAAAAGAAAATCCTATTAAACTAACTATAACATCTGCTAATAACTTAAATATTTATTCAGATTTATACATAAATTGCCAATCTAATGTAATACCTGAAGTTGCTAAAAATAGACCTTTAGAAAATGAGAAAGTTTTAGCACAATTAAATAAAACTAATAATTCACTTTACGAATTTAAAAATGTTGAAATTGATTTAGATTCTGGTCTTTTCTTGCCTAAAATTAGTTCTTTAAATGAACTTAGAAGAATTGCCTTAGAAAATACTTATAATTTTGCTATTGATAATATAAAAAGATCTTGTAACATTGTTGATTTTGATATTTCTAATTATAATAAAAATTTAGATACTTTTAATACTAATTTGAAAAATAAAAAAATTTCTGTTTTAT
>CAOSZT010000221.1:1808-2704 GCA_948528155.1 uncultured Clostridia bacterium
TTGATAATATTTATATTCCTTTAAAGTATTTTACTAATTCAAAATATTCAGAAATTTTAAATACTTTACAACAAAAATTTAAACTTTATGTTTATATGCCAACAATTATACAATCTAATTATAGAAATTTGTTTTATAATAATATAGAAAAAACTATTGAAAAATATGATATTTCAGGTTTTGTAATTTCAAATATATCTAATTTGAAATTTTTAGAAGATGTTTTCCAAAATAATGATTATCACTTCGAATTAGTAGCAAATTATACTTTTAATGTTTTTAATAGTTGTAGTGTTGTAGAACTTAGAAAACTTGGTATTGATAAATTTACTTTTTCACCTGAAGCTAATTTAGAAATTATTACTGATTTATGTAGTAATTCTTGTCTTTCTAAGGAACTAATTGTGTATGGTAATATACCTTTAATGAATATGAATTATTGTATTTCTGGAAATAGTAATAAATGTTATCCTACCTGTAAATCTATGTGTAATTCTAATAATTTGTATTATTTAAAAGATAGACTTAATATGAATTTTAGAGTTCTGTTTGACAATATTCAGTCTGTTTCAACTATTTATAATAGTAAAATTACTTCAATTTCTGTTCAAAATTTTGATGTTGATTTTGCTAGGATTGATATTTTAAATGAAAGTATTGATGAAATCAATTTTATTGTTAGTCAAGTTTTGGCTGGTAAAAGATTAGAAGGAAAAATTTACACTAATGGAAATTTGAATAGAGAAATATAAATATTTATGTTTTTATTTTAAATCATTCACTTTTCTTGATTTTATTACTATAATTGAGTTAATAAAATAGGAAATTACAATTCCGCTATATAATTATCCCCCAGTATAACTGGGGGATTTTCATATCGGCCTATAAGGCCTTGA
>CAOSZT010000222.1 GCA_948528155.1 uncultured Clostridia bacterium
GAGGGGAAACTTTTTTCACTTGTGAAAAATTCCCCCAATAAAATTATAAAAAACAAAGCTATAATTTTTTTATTTTTCATAAATTACTCCCTCTTTTCTTATAGCCAAAGTGTATCATTTATCATAATCCTTGTCAATTATAGTTTCACTTTGTTCTAAAAAACTTTAAAAAGAAATTAATAATTTTCTTAAACGTACTTTCTTGTTTAATTACAATTGGCAAATTATCATTATTATTAGTTTTCTTTTTAAAAATATTATCTGGACTATATTTATTTCTTTTTTCAGTCTCATTATTTATGTAATTTTCTTCTAAAAGTAATTTTAACTCTTTTTTATCTTTTTCAGATTTACACCAATAATTAAGATCAAATAAAGCAATCATGGCTATTGAGTTTTTTAATACATTATCTTTATTAATTTCATGTAAAGACTTATATTTTAAAGTTTCTGAATTTACAATATTTTTCTTTATCATTCCATATAAAGATTTTGGAAGACTATTAATATAATCTTCACCTAGTAAATGTAATATATTATAAACTTCAGTATAAATTCTACTTGTTTGATCTTCCATACTCATTTCCTCTATTTTCACTATCTTTTGTATTTTTTAATAAATTTTTATCTCTTTCTGTCCCAAATATATTAATTGCTTTTTCAATATTTTTATATAATTTTTCCTCTAATTCTTTTGTATTTTTACTCATTAAACCACTCTCTTTCACATCACATGTGTCCATTCTTCAGTTGATCTTTCTCCTTTTTCCTTTTTCAAAAATTCTATAATATTTATCATATCTATTTTTTCAATACCAAATTCTTTATATTTTTCCATTAAAATAATTTTTTTACTTTGTGCTTCTTCCATTGCCTCTTTTTGTTTCTGTTTTAAAGTATCTATTATTTTTTCACTATATCTACTTTGGTTTATCTTAAATCCAGTATTTGTATATGTTTTCTGTTCTTCATTTGTAATAACTTCTACAAATTTATCTAATAATTGTACATATCTATTAAAATCTAGATTTTTTAAAGATTTTATTTTTCCCCATATATCTCCTATTATTTCATTTCGTTGTTGTGCTGTAAAATATTTATTTCTTAAAACTTCAGAGCCTCTAATTCCTGTATTATTATTTTCAAATTTGACAATTATTTTTTCTAATAATTCTGTTTCTGGAATTTTTTGATTATTTTCTTCTTTTCCTAGAAAAATTGATTGTAATTTTTCTATTTTTTGCCACTCTTTTTGAGCAAATCTTTCTCTGTCTATTACAAGTATATCAATCCCTATTTGTCCTGCTGCTTTTTTTGCAATTCTCCACTGTTCATCTGTTTCTCTATCTATATCTGGCTCTTGAACATATAGTACAAATTGTGGTCTATCTGCCTCAAACTTTTGATCTTTATATACTAAATTTTCTGATACAAACTCATTCATTTCATATCTTGTATTATTTTTCATTTCTGTTGGAATTCTAAATTGTACTCCATTTGTTTCATTACTTTTAGTAGATGCTGTTGAAAATTCTGTATTTGCAGAATTTGATTGAATATCCCAAGGAGCTGATAACAATAATGAATCTTTTTCACATTTTGTATAAGCATATTTTACTCCTTTTGATGAGACTATTGCAATTAAATCTTGTCCTATAAAACTTTTACAATTTCCATGATATTTAGTTCTTGGTTTTTTTAAACTTTCATTAAAGTTTTCTGGCTCCTCCCAGCCATTACATGCACCCTCTGCCCTTACAAATATATTAAAATCTTCATCTATTTCATAAATATTTATACTTTTTCCTTCATATTCTACATTTGAAATTATATCTTCCTCTTTTGGTTTGTATAAAATTTCATTATAATTTTTAGCATACATATTTATACAGTTAGCTTCTAATGTTGCAATAGTTGAATATTCTATTGTTTCTAATTCATTATCTATTATATTTTTATTTTCATTATATTTTTCCTCAATATTTTTACATTCTAAAATTCTTTTAATTCCAAGTAGTGCTAAAATAGTTTTTCTTTCATACTTTTCTGTATCCATTTTTTCTATATCTTTTGCATACTTTTGTATTAAATTTTCCGCTTCCTCTATGTCAATTCCATACATCATTTCTAAAATAGCAAAACGTTTTTTATCATCTTCTGTATAGTTTGCAAGAGTTGGACTTAGGTTATCTACTTTTTCATTATTTAAAATTTTTTGACATATCTCTTTTCTTATATCAAAATAGTTTTGTGCTTCTGAAATGTCTGAGATATTAAAGTAGTTCTCTTTTTGTGAAAAAACTTGTATAAGCATTTCTGTTGTATCTTCATCTACCTCTTTATTAGAAAGTTCTTCAAGTAATTGTTGATAATTATTTATATTTTTTAGTACATTATCTATTTCCATTATCCAATTACTATTTTTGCCTATTGTTGTTATTAATTTATTTAGTCCTTTATTTTTTGATATCTTTATTAATTTTTCTTGTAAGTCTGGATATATTGTAATTCTAGCTAATTTTTCAATTTCAACATTTCTTAAGCTTTCATTACAAAATATTTCTGGATTAATTGTTTCATTAATATCATTATTTATTTTATATATTTGTTTATATATATTATATGTTTGTGTTAATTCATCTTCTTTTATTGCACTTTCTGAAGTTTTAAAAAACACTTCAAACTGTTTTTCTGATAATTC
>CAOSZT010000223.1 GCA_948528155.1 uncultured Clostridia bacterium
TATATAAATAATTTTATATATCCAGATTTTTTACATATTTTGCATTTTGTTTTATAAATTCTCTTCTTGGTTCTACTTCATCTCCCATTAATAATGTAAAAGTTTCATCTGCTTGTATAGCATCATCCATTGTTACTTTTACTAGAGTTCTTGTTTCTGGGTTCATTGTTGTTTCCCATAATTGTTCTGGATTCATTTCGCCTAAACCTTTATATCTTTGCAATCCTAGTTGTTCTTTTGCTATTCCCTTTTTCTCCAATTCTTCATATGCTTTTGGTAAATCTTCATCTGTGTAACAATAAATATCTTCCATTCCTTTTTTAGATAATTTATAAAGTGGTGGTTGTGCTAAAAATACATTTCCATTTTCTATTAATGGCCTCATATATCTGAAGAAGAATGTTAATAATAATGTTCTGATGTGAGCTCCATCTACATCAGCATCTGCCATTATTATTACTTTTCCATATCTTATTTTTGTTATGTCAAAGTCTGGTCCTATTCCTGCTCCAACTGCTAAAATTACTGGATTTAATTTGTCGTTTCCATAAATTTTATCTGCTCTTGCTTTTTCTACATTTAGCATTTTTCCCCATAGTGGTAAAATTGCTTGGAATTTTCTGTCTCTTCCTTGTTTTGCACTTCCTCCTGCAGAGTCTCCTTCTACTATGTATACTTCACATTCTTCAGGGTTTTTACTACTACAGTCTGCTAGTTTTCCTGGAAGAGTTGATGTTTCCATTGAGTTTTTCTTTCTTGCTAATTCTCTTGCTTTTCTTGCTGCTTCTCTTGCCCTTGATGCACTTATACATTTTTCTAATATTGCTTTCGCTACATTAGGGTTTTCTTCTAAAAATGTTGATAGTGCTTCATTTACCATACTTTGTACGACTCCTGTTACTTCACTATTTCCTAATTTTGTTTTTGTTTGTCCTTCAAATTGTGGCTCTTTTACTTTTACTGAAACTACTGCTGTAATTCCTTCTCTTATATCTTCTCCTTGTAAATTGTTGTCTTTTTCTTTTAATATATTGTGATTTCTTGCATAGTCATTAAATACTTTTGTTAGTGATCTTTTAAATCCTTCTAAGTGTGTTCCACCTTCTACTGTACTTATATTGTTTGCAAAAGTATATAAGTTTTCATTATAGGCTGTTGTATATTGTATTGCTATTTCTACTGGTACTTCTCCATTTTTTTCTATATAAATTGGTGTTGGATGTATTTTTTCTTTATTTTTATTTAAAAATTCCACAAAAGAAATTAATCCACCTTCATAACAAAATTCTGATTTTTTGATGTTTTCTTCTTCTCTTTTATCTTCTATTGTTATTTTTAGTCCTTTTGTTAAAAATGCTATTTCCCTAAGTCTTTTTTCTAAAACTTCAAATTCATAATTTAGAGTTTCAAATATTTTTCCATCTGCAAAAAATCTAACTAGTGTTCCTGTTTTATTAGATTCTCCTATTTTTTCTAGTTTCTGAACAGTTTTTCCCTCTTCAAATTTCATTTGATATTTTCCGCCATCTCTTTCAATAGTAACTTCTGTCCAAGTTGATAAAGCGTTTACAACTGATGCACCAACTCCATGTAATCCTCCTGAAACTTTATATCCACTATCTCCACCAAATTTTCCTCCTGCATGTAAAACTGTATATACTGTTTCAGCTGTAGATATATGTGTTTTCGGATGCATTTCTACTGGAATTCCTCTACCATTATCTTGAACTGAAATTATATTTCCTTTTTCTATTACAACATTTATTTCTGTACAATATCCAGCTAATGCTTCATCAACTCCATTATCTACAATTTCATATACTAAATGATGAAGTCCTCTTACAGATGTACTACCTATATACATTCCTGGTCTTTTTCTTACTGCTTCTAGTCCTTCTAATACTTGAATTTGGTCTGCCCCATATTCATGTTCGAATTTTTCCATTTGTGTTCCTCCTCTTTGTTTAAAAAATTATTTTTTATTTATCTTATAATTTTTCCATTGATTACATTATATTCTAAATAATTTAATTTTTCAATATCTAATTTTTCAGTTCCTGTAATTATTACTTGTGTATTTTCAATATTTTCTAAAAAATTTTTTCTTCTATTTTTGTCTAATTCTGACATAAAGTCATCTAATAATAAAATTGGATATTCCCCTATTTCATCATTTATTACTTGAAGTTCTGCTATTTTTAAAGAAAGCATTGCTGTTCTATTTTGTCCTTGTGAACCATAGATATTTATTTCTTTGTTATTTAAATATATCATAAAATCATCTCTATGTATACCTTTTGTTGTAAATCCTTTTATTATATCTAATTTTCTTCTTTGTTTTAATAATTTTAAATATTCATTTTTTTCTTTGCATTCTGTTATGTATTCTAATTTTATTTCTTCTTTATTATTTGTTATATTATTGTGAATTATTTTTATTTTTTTTATTAATTTTTTTAAAAGGGAAATGAGTGTCTATTAAAGTAGGCACTTTTATTGTGTATAAAATATAATAAAATTTTATGTAAAAAAGTGAATATGAAAATGTGATAATTATATTGTTTAGAGATTTGAGAAAATGTTAAAATGAAATAGGAGATGATTGAAAGAACTTACTGAAAAAGTTACAGTTTAGTGC
>CAOSZT010000224.1 GCA_948528155.1 uncultured Clostridia bacterium
CTTTAATTTTCTTTTTTCTGGCAAAAAATTTGCCCTTTTCCATCAATTGTTACAACTAGTGCTTCTTCTGGTTTCATTTTGAATTCTTCAACTTGTTTTTTTAACCATTCAACATTTTTTCCGATTAATTGTAAATTTTTATTCATTATTTTCCCATCAATAATTAAATCATAAGGAATTCCTTCATATTCAGGTTTGATATTAAAATCTTCTGGTATAGTATTTCTTTTTTCTGGTTTTTGAATTACAGTAACTTGCCCACTTGTTTCTAATATAGCATATTCTACATCACCTAAATTAAAGATATTATTTCCTCTTAGTCTTTCTTCTAATTCATTTATTGTAAATCTCTCTTTTTTCAATGCTTGTTCATTTATTTTTCCTCTAAATATTAAAATTCTTGGCTTTCCACAAATTATTTCTCTTGATTTTATACTTTTCATATTTATCATTGAGATTATTAAGTGCATAACTAATAGTCCTAATATTGGAATTATTCCATTTGTTATTGGAATTCCTATATCAGTCATTGGTATTGATGCTAAATCTGCTATCATTATTGAAATTGCAAGTTCAAAGGGTTGAAGTTGTCCGATTTCTCTTTTTCCCATTAGTCTCATAACTATTAATACCAATATGTATAATAAAATAGATCTAAAAAAAGTAATTAACATATTTTCACCTCATAAATTTTTATAAAAAGTTTTTATTTTATTTTTTACAAAAATTAACTTTTTTATACTAATATTTTTGAATAAATTTTATTTTATTGTGAATAATAAAATTGAGCCTTATTAAAAATTTAAAACAAAAAATTGTATTGAAATTCGAAATCTAAGGAGGTTTTCTATATGTCTGAATCACAAATAAGAAGTCAAAATAGTACTTCTACAGTATGGCAAGTGATAGGTAGATTAGTTGGTGCTGCAATTGTTTTGGCTATTACTGCATTTTTTACACCTGGATTTTCTATAAATAATATATGGACATTAGCTATAGCTGCTGTTGTTTTAACAGTGATAGATTATTTAGTTACTAAATTTACTGGCTTACATGCAAGCCCATTTGGTAAAGGCTTTGTTGGTTTTGCATTAGCTGCTATTACTTTATATGTCACTCAATTCTTTGTAGCTGGTTATTCTATTTCATGGATTGCTGCTATAATTGGTGCTTTAATCTATGGTGTTGTTGATTACTTTTTACCTGGAAATCAACAAATGTAATAAAAGAGGGATAGAAATTACCGATTTCAAAATGCGGTTTTCTCCCTCTTTTTTATACTTGAATAGTCAAGAAGCTAATATTAATATTTTCAAATATTAATGTGCAATTGGTATAATTTTAGAATTTTTTAGTGAACTTTATTTTTTTTATTTTTAAATATTCACATACTTATTTTGCTTTTCCCAGTACTTCTCATATAATTCTTTTGCAGTTTTAGGACTATCTACTCCTTCTTTATTTTTTACAGGTGCAAAATCTTCTTCTCTTTTTCCTCTAAGAATTGCTATATCATCAAATAATTCAAAACTGTCAAAAATAAAAGCTTCAAACTTATATGAATTTGGATCATTTGGTATAATTTCCTTACAATTTTCATCTATATAAGAATTCTTTTTAAATGCACTATGATATATTAATGGCTCTTTACTAATTTTTTCTATTGCATCTATTGTAAATAAATTACACATAATATGAGATTCTCCATATTTTAGTTCTCCATTATTATCTTTTTCTTCTGCCATTTTTTCAGGTAATTCTGAATATTCTATGACTTTTGGATGTCCATTCATTTTACAGAATACTCCTACTCTTTCGTGTGGATTTGCTTTTACTACTGATTTTGATGCAATTTGTACATTTTTGTCTATTGCCATTCCTAGTAAAGTAACATCTGCCATTTTTAAAATAGCATTATCTACTCCACCAATAAATATCCATTCAATTCCTTTTTCTTTCATATCTGCTAACATACCAGATAATCTTAAAGATGAAAAAACTCCACCATTTCCATCAGATGCCTCTTTTATTTTTAAATCTTTGCCAATTAGCATTTTTCCATTTATATCAACTAAAGGTAATTCACCTTGTTCAAATAGCATTATGTTGTTTTCGTCATATCCAAAATAATTATTTTTTTGTAAAAATTTTTGTGTTTCTTTATTATTTTCTTTACTTGTCATTATGTACCAAGGTATTATTGTGTTATATTTTTTGTTTGCTTCTTTTAGATTTTCTGCTAAAATTTCAAATAGATATTTTCCTTTTCCATATACATCTAATCTGAAGGTTCCTTTTGGTCCTGTATGCCCTAATCTTGTGCCTTGCCCTCCTGCCATTGTTACTACTGCATATTTTTTGGTTGCAATTGTTCTTTCTCCTAATTCATCAAGTTTTTCCTTTTCATTTTTTGATAATTTTTCTTTGTCTAAAAATTTTATAGCTTCTATTTTATTTTCTTTTATTTTTAATTCTTTTTTAGTATTTTCATATAGTTCTGTTATTTGATGAAGATCTATATTATTAATTTGTTCTATTAAATTTTCTTTATCTTTATTTTCTAATTTTTCTAAAATTTTTATTATGTGTTCTTGTTTATAATTTTTCAATAATTTTATTGTTTCTTCAT
>CAOSZT010000225.1 GCA_948528155.1 uncultured Clostridia bacterium
CATTTAGGGATTTTAAGGAACGTCCCTAACTCCCGTTTGTCCCTATTTCCCTTTTTGCTATTTTTATGCTAAATACAATATTCCTAATGCTATTGTTAATATTGCAAATATTACTGATGATATTATCATCAATCTTTTTTGTTTTCCCTCTTTAGTTCTTCCTTTATTTTTTTCATAAAAATTATTAGTTGATGAGCCTGTAATCGTTGAAGATAATCCTGAATCATCTTTTGATTGTATCAATGCTAATATTATTATTACTAGTGCTATAATGAAATATATTACTGTTAATATTGTTCTTAGTATTTCCATTTAAAAATTCCTCCTAAGTTTCAATTTATTACTTTGGCTATTTTATCATATAAATTTTTAAATTGCAATAGGTAAAATTTTAATAAAGTCACTTGTAGTTGGTCGCAATAATCCGTTTTTTAATATAATTTGTTTATCTGGTGTTCTAGTATAATGATCATTTAAAACTATTATCTTTCTATGTTTCTTACCTCTAATAATTTGTTATTAACACTTCTTTAGTAACTTGTCCTTTATCTTTCAAATGATAATTTGAATTACTATAATTATAATTTAAATTATGAATATTGTACTGATTTTCTATTGCCCAGTCTATAAGTATTTTATTCTTTAACCCCTTATGTTCAGTAACGTTTGAAAGTGCAAATTTTATACCTTGCTTATTCACATTGTTTAAATATTCTAAAAGTTCTTTTTCTTTTTTCTCGTTCCAACCGTTATTTTCATTATAGCTTGCATCTCCTAAATAATATGGTGGATCGAAATAGCAAAAATCATTATTAGTTAATGATTTTAACTCAAAATTTTTATAATCTGTGTTCACAAAAGAAATATTTTTAACAACCAATTTTTTGCAAAATTCCAATAAGTTTTTTCTAATTGAACTATTAAAATCTCTTTTGCCTACTGGCATATTATATTCTCCATTACTATTAAATCTAATTTGATGATTAAAAGCATAAATAACTAATGTTAAGAACATAAAATCTCTTTCATTTGAATTTTTTAAATGATTATAATCATTCCTTAAATTTAAATAATATTGCTTATTATATTTTCCAAGTCCTGATGAACTATCTGCTCTATAAAATTTATATCCATTTTTATATGTATTACTTAAATTATATTTTTCAATAATTGTATCGACCTTGTTCACAATGTCCATATAATCATAATTTTTAAAAAGGTCTAATATTTTAATTAAACTTTCTTCTTTATCTATTGCTATTATCTTTTTTGCATTACTATTTACTGCAACATTTCCACCACCACAAAAGAAGTCTACAAATGTATTTATTTCTTTTGGAAATATATTTTCAAATTGAGGTAATAGTTTATATTTTCCACCTGTATAATTTAAAGGAGATTTTGCAAAGCAATTGCTATCTTGCAATTTTACTTGACTTTCTTTATGTTTTTTTGCTGTTTCACATAAAAACAATCTTTCTTTATGGTCAATGGAAATGCTTTTTCCTGTTGTAAAATTATTAAAAGATTGTTCAAACACCTGAACTTTTCCTCTTTTTTCTAATATTTGCTTAATTTGCAAATCAGATATTTTAGCATTGCTTCTACTATTTGACTTGTCTCCTGTATTATTATAGGAAACTAAAATATATTTGCAATCACAATTTCTTATTAAATCCTCAAAAGCTTCCACTGCTTTATGCGTGCAATACTTACTTTTTAAATGCGTTCTATCCATTTTCTTTGCAACACCATATACCTTTGGTTTATCCCAACTAGCAACATTTTCTAACAAGTGATAGGCATCGCAATATTGTCTCGAATTATAGGGTGGGTCAATATATACTAGATCCGCTTTTACATTTTTGATAAATTCATTTGCATCTTGATTACTGATGTGTGAATTTTTTTCGCCTTTTTCGCTAATATCAAGCATATACATACAAAATTTATCTTTGATGCTTTCTATTTTTCTGTACGCATCATAATGTCCAACTGTATTAGCCACTTTATCCATAGAATAAATAAGACTAGCTATCAATATGCTTTTTTCTCTATCATTTATTTCTTTATCTTTAAATTTATTTTCGATATCTTCTCTTATAAAACCTATTTTTTTACAATCATTACTACTAAAATATGTATCACTAAAATTTCTTGAAAAGTAGTTTTCTTCTTTGACTTCTATATTATTATATTGTTCTGTTATTTTCTCTAGTTTCTTTACATCAACTTTTACAGGTTCATAAAAAGCTTTATAACTATAACAATTTGATTTTAAATAATCATTAAAATGTACTTCTTTATTATTTTTTAAAAATAAACTACCTACTACTCCAGTTCCAGCAAATAAATCAATTACTATTTTAACATCTTTACAATGTTTATTCACAGTATCTTCAATAAAACTCAATAGCTTATATTTACTACCTAAAAATCTCCTATTGTTTATCTCTAATTTTTTCATAACGTTTTGTTTCCTTTCAAGGCATCTTATGCACACTTGAATTATAACAATAAAAAAAGAGTTTTTCAACTCTTTTTTACAAATTATTAATTTTATTTTTAATCAGTAGATTGTAAAAGTAAAATAAACATTAAGATATAAATAATATATTTAAGTTTT
>CAOSZT010000226.1 GCA_948528155.1 uncultured Clostridia bacterium
ATCTTCCATTTTATTTTAGTTTTACAAACTATATTTTACTTTTACAATTCACCAAATCTGTTACTGATAATATTTTTTATAGCTGAGTAGTCAAAAAGTTTATATATAAATGATTTTCAAATATTAAGTATGATTGGAATAATTTTAGAAAACCATTATATAGTAAACTAATTATTATAAGAATAATTACTAATCGCTTTAGTAGTAGAGTGTTTATATAAGAAAATCAAAAACATTATAAATAAATGTTGTAACCATACAAAGCATAACTCCACAAATAGTAGGAATAGCAAAAGCAAGTAAAGTCCATTTCCAACTTCCAGATTCTTTCTTAATTGTAAGCAGAGTTGTAGTACAAGGAAAATGTAAAATAGTAAAAATCATTACATTAAAAGCTGTAAGCATATTCCATCCATTTTGAAGCAAAATTTGCCCAATTTGAATAGTGTCTTCAATATTTACCAAAGTCCCACCTTTTAAATAACACATTAAAATAATAGGTAAAACGATTTCATTTGCTGGCATACCCAAAATAAAAGCTGTTAAAATATATCCATCTAACCCCATCAATTTTGCAAAAGGATCTAAAAAATTGGATATTATTAAAAGTAAACTTTGATCGTTAATACCAATATTGGCTAATAACCAAATCACAAGACCTGCTGGTGCTGCAATTGCTATTGCTCTTCCTAGTACAAATAGAGTTCTATCTAATATTGAACGTATTAATATTTTTCCTACTTGTGGTTTTCTATATGGAGGTAACTCTAATACCATTGATGATGGCAATCCTTTTAATATTGTATTTGATAATATTTTTGAAATTATTAATGTTAAAAATATTCCAAATATTATTATTGATATTACAGAAATTGTTGATATTATTGATACTAAAAATCCATTACTTCCTGCATATGCTCCTGCAATAAATATTGTAGCTATTGATATTAATAGTGGAAATCTTCCATTACATGGAACTAAATTATTTGTAAGTATTGCAATAAGTCTTTCTCTTGGTGAATCTATTATCCTACATCCTGTTACACCACAAGCATTACATCCAAAGCCCATGCACATCGTTATCATCTGTTTTCCACTACAATATGCCTTTTTAAAAAAACCATCCATATTAAAAGCAATTCTAGGTAAATATCCTAAATCTTCTAAAAATGTAAATAGTGGGAAAAATATAGCCATTGGTGGTAGCATAACAGCAACAATCCATGTTAAAGTTTGATAAACTCCATTAATTAGCATATCTGAAATCCAATTAGGACAATGTATAAATTGAGCAAAATTTATTAATTTATCTTGAATCCAAGTAAAACCACTGAATAATAAATCTGAAGGATAATTTGCTCCTATTATTGTTATCCAAAATATAACTCCCAAAAAAAATATCATTATAGGAATTCCAAATTTTTTTGATGTTAAAATTTTGTCTATTTTTCTATCTTTTGCTCCATAATCTTTATTTTCATAAGAACAAACTTCTTTTGAAACCTCTTCTGCCCTTTTCATTATGTCTGATACTACTTTATCTTTAAAATTATTTTGATTTATTTTTTGTTTTTCTAAATTTTGTTTTATCTCTTGTAAATAATTCTGAATATTATTATTTTTTAAATCTATGTTTAACTTATTTTGTATTGAATTTAAAATCTTTTCTTCCCCATCAATCAGTTTAAGTGAAATCCACCTATATAATTTTTTAGGTATTCCTTTTTTTTCAACTATTGTAGAAATTGACCTTTTTTCCGAATTTTCAAAATCTTTTAATTCATCATTTTTTAATATTTCCAATTTATGTAATTTTTCTTTATTTTTATTTCCTTCATACACTTCAATTAATTTTTTTTCTAATAACTCAATATTATTTTCAATTTCTGAATTATATTTAACCTCTTTAGGACTAGCTATAATATCTCCTTCACATACTTTATATATAGTATTTTTCAAATTTTCTAATGTACTTTTATCTCTTGCTATTGTTCCAACCACAGGAACTCCTAATAATTTTTCCAACTTTTTCAAATTCACTTTTATTTTCTTTTTTTCAGCTTCATCTAACAAATTTACACAAACTATTATATTATCTGTAATTTCCATTATTTGAAAAACTAGATTTAGATTTCTTTCTAAAATTGTGCTGTCTACTACAATTACTGTTACATCAGGATTTCCAAAACAGATATAATCTCTTGCAATCTCCTCCTCTTCAGAATTTGACATTATTGAGTATGTACCAGGTATATCTACAAATAAAAACTTTTTATCTTTTATAATTGATTTTCCTGTTGCATTTGCAACTGTCTTACCTGTCCAATTTCCTGTATGTTGATGCATTCCTGTTAAATTATTAAATATTGTTGATTTTCCTACATTTGGATTCCCTGCTAATGCCACTGTATATGTGTTTTTCACAATATCACCACCTTTAATTTTATGCTATTATTAATACTTTTTATTTTTTACTTTTTAACCTAAAGTTTAATACTTACATAATAGCACTTTCATAGTACAATATATGTTTTTTATTTAAAGGTTGATATTAGTTTAAAAAAAATTTTTTAAAATTTTTGATAATTTTAAACTACTTCTTTGTTTACCCACCAGTGAGCCAAT
>CAOSZT010000227.1 GCA_948528155.1 uncultured Clostridia bacterium
ATGGATTATAAATTATTTATTAAACTTAATATTATAAACATTAGAAATAGTATTAAATATAATAACATAGAAAAAATCTTGCCAATTAAAGATGAAGAATTAGAAATTATATATGTTAATGAGGTTAGAATCATTCTAATAAAAGACGAAGAAAGTGTAAATGTTTGGGCGAAAAATGAATATTTTTTATGTTCAGACATTATAAAGGCAATATGTTATTTATATGATATTAAATATGTTGATAATACAATACAAGAATTAGTTAAATTAAAAAAAGAAATAGTGAAAAAGATTAAATTATAATGGAGGTATATATATGCAAGAAAATAACATTACTATAGGAACTAGAATGGATAAATTTAAAGAAGAGTTTAGAAAAAGAGGATATTATTTCACAAACAAGCAAGTATTGACACAAGCTTTTTTAGCCTATACATATTATGAAACAAAACAAAAAGGATTATCTGCAACACTTTTAGAAGGATCACCACGGAGTTGGAAAAACATTCTTTGCTGAAACACTTGCAGATATCGATGATGCAGAATATTTATATTATCAATGCGTTCCAAATACTACTTCTGAACAATTATATGCTGATATAAATGTTTCAGCAGTTGTAAAAAGAGATTCAGAGAAATCAATAACTCCAGGAATTTTAGTAAAAGCTATAGAAAATGCTAATAATGATAAAAAAACAGTATGTGTGATAGATGAAATAGATAAAGCAAGAGATGAAGTTGATTCTTATTTCTTATCTTTTTTACAATCTGGAGCAATAACTACATCAGAATATGGAACATTACAAATTGATAAAGAAAAGATGAAAAATCTTACAGTAATTGTATGTAAGAATAGATGGAGAGAACTAGATGGTTCTTTATTAAGAAGATTAAGAAGAATTGAATTAGAAGAACCAAGTGTAAGTATGGTTGATAAGATATTATCTTCACAAGAAGTAAAATATGATAAAGGTATAAGAAATTTTGCAATAAAGTTATATTCAAGTATGTTAGAACATAAAGATAATTATTCTAGATTACCATCAGTTCAAGAAATAATTACAGCATTAAATGATGATACGAGATTAAAAGAATTAGAATGTACATCAAGTGATAGAATATCAAATATAGTAAGTTGGTTTAGTAATAATCCAGAAGATAAAGAAACTTTAACAGAGGAAATAAAGCAAGCGTTTGATTATGATTTAGATTCCGATAATTCTATGGATGATTCAAAAATTCCATTTCTTTCGCTTGACGAAGAAGAAATAAATAAATTAATAGAAGAAGAATTTGCAAACCAAAATGCAGAACAAGATTCATATGATAGCATATTAGAAAGATTTGTATCAAAAAGTGATAAAGATTTTTTACCTGAAAATATAGACCTCAGTAAAATTAAGACAATAGGATATTTAAAATTTGATGAAAAACAATATGATATACCTCAAACAGATGGAAGTCAATTAAAGACATTCTTTAAATATTTACAAAATGAAACAAATCCAAATAGTAATGTAGCAATACTAAATACAAATGAAGATAATTTTATAGGTGCAGTTTTTGTAGATGATTCAATATTCTTAATATCTGGAAATGAAGTGATTTCTCCAAAGCAATTTGTAGAAGCAATGGCTGAATTAGGAAAAGTATCTGCTACATGTACAGGAGTTGATTCATCTTTGGCATATAATTATTCTGTTCTAGACAAATTTAAGTTATGCAATTTAAAGTTATCTTTTGTAACAGGAATTTCAGAGGATATTGCTATGCAAGATATATTATTAGAGCCAAAAAAAGATAATGAAGACATATTAGTAGGAAATAAATATGGAATAAATGTACAATTAGACACAAATGAAGGAATTGTAAAATATAGACAAGATAACAGAAAGGGAAGTAATTTAGAAAGTACAATATTGGACTTAGTGAAATTAAATCCAGAGTTAAGAGTATTAATATCTAATGTACATTATAGAACATTTATGCCATCTGCAGATGAAAATTCGGGATATAAAAGTTACAATATATTGAAGTATATTTGTGGAAAAAATAATTTTGATAGTAATTATAGTTTGAGTTGGTACGATGCTGATCCAGAAGAAATACCTATAGCATTAAACAATACAATAAAAATGATTAATATAAATGCTTTTGGAAGAGGTGGAATAGATGATGGAGCATTTATAAGAAATATACCAGAAGTTAGAGAATATTTTGATAATCTAAAATTGAAAGCTAAAGATTTAAATAATGGAATAACAAAAAACAAAGAAGATAAGTCAGAAGATTTGGAGAAATAATATGAATATAATTGAAACAATAAAGCGATTTTTTAGAAATTTAAGAAAAAAGCCACAGGATTTATTAGAGGATTTCTCAAAAAGAAATGAAAAAGAAAATATTATTAATCAAATTATAAGCCAACAAGATAATAGTATAGAGCAACAAAAACAGGCACAATCAAATGAAGATCTACAAGAAGAAACTCAACAGAAAGAACAACACCCAAGTGATATTTCAGATGATAATAGTATAGAGCAACAAAAACAGGAACAGTCAAATGAAGATCTACAAGAAGAAACTCAACAGAAAGAACAACACCCAAGTGATA
>CAOSZT010000228.1 GCA_948528155.1 uncultured Clostridia bacterium
ATGTTTAGTATGTTATCGATGGTTAGGCTATAGAAAATCAGACTAGAATAGAACACTAGACTAGCCTGACCATCTATAACATTCATAGTAATAAATTGCGGTAACTTTCTTTTACTTGCTATGGATTTTCTATTATTTTCTCTCACTAGATTTTTACTCCTCTTTTTGTTTTTTTGCTTTTTTTGCTTTTTTTATTGCTTTTTTCTATCTTTCATTGTACAATTAGATATAGTTTCCCCCTCCCCAGAATGAACGGGCTTTGTACAATTTATTAAGTTGGGATTTTTCATGTGGTATTTGGAATTAACATATGACCTTTTTTGCAATGCGGACATAAGTTAAAGTCCTTTCCAAATGTTTTCTTTAGTAATTCGAGAGCGGGAAGCTCTTTCTTTTTGTATATCTTTGTTCTTGTTATTATCTTACATTTTAATAATTTTTTCTTCTTGTTTTTGTTTCCTAATATCCCATAATATCTTATTTTCATGAAATTTGGTGGTAATATATGTAATAAAAATCTTCTGATAAATTCTTGTATGCTTATTTCCATTTCTTTCATTTTGTTATTGTCTTTATAGTCTCTCCATTTAAATCTTACTGTATTGTCTGTTACTTCTAATATCCTTTCATTTGATATTGCTACTCTATGTGTATATCTTCCTAAATATTGTATTACGCATTCTGCATTTTTGAAGGGTTCTTTACAATATACTATCCAGTCTTTTCTGTATAAACTTTGTATTAACTCATTATATATTCCTGGATTTTTTAATTCTTCATTTTTTCCATAAAATTCTATCTTTTCTCTTTTCATATAATATAAAAACTTTCCTCTAAATACTTTTGACATTACTTTTACTGGTATAAAAAAATCTTTTTCTTTCTCTACCCATCTATTTTCTTTTGTTAATCCTCCTCCTGTTACTACTAAATGTACATGTGGATGATACATCATGTTTTGTCCCCATGTATGTAATATACTAAAAAATCCTATTTCTCCTCCTAGATATTTTTTGTCTTCCGCTAATTCTTGTAATGTCTCTGCTGATGCTTTAAATAATATTTTATACATCTTTTTTTGGTTTTGTATTGTTATATTATTTATTTCACTTGGTATTGTAAAAACTATATGATAATATTTGATATTTAATACTTCTTCTTTTCTTGCTTCTATCCATTTTAATTTTTTCCCTGTTTGACAATTTGGACAATGTCTATTTCTACATGAATTGTATGCTATTTCTTCATATCCGCATTCATCACATACGTATTTATGTGCTCCCATTTCTCCTGTTTTGCAATCTTTTATTGCTTTCATTATTTTTTTCTTATATCCTTGTACTTTATTTTCTTTTTCATATTTTTCTAATCCTTTATTTAATATTTCTTGTATTTTTTCCATCTTATCCTCCTCTTACTAATACATCTAACGGACTTTCTAAATCTAAATCTATATTTGCTACATGTATATATTCCATTGTACTTCTTATATTGCTATGTCCCATCAATTCTTTTACTTGTATTATTGTTGCTCCTTTTTCTATTAAATTTGTTGCAAAATTATGTCTTAATGTATGCATTGTTACTTTTTCATTTAATCCTGCTTTTTTTCGATATTTTCTAAAATGTGTTCTTATCACATATTCTGTTATTGTTTCTCCTGATTCGCTTAAAAATATTTTTCCTCTTTTCTTATGCTCTCTTTCCTTTAACCAATATTCTCTTAACATTTCTAAACTTTTATTTGATAAAATTGTATATCTTTCTTTGTTTCCTTTTCCTTCTCTTATAAATATCCTCATATTTTTACTGTCTATATCTTCATCTCTTAAATTTACTATTTCTCCTATTCTTAATCCTGATCCATATGCTAACATAAATATTGTTTTAAATTTATAATTGTCTACTAAATCAAAAAAAGTGCTTAACTCTTCTTTGGTTAACACTTTATATATTCCTTTTTTCTTTTTTCTCATTGGCAATTGTTTTTTATTTATTAATTTATCTAATGTGACTTCATATACAAATCTTATTACACTATTATAATAATTTACACTTCTGTCTGATAATTTTTTCTCTTCTGCTAAATATTCTAATAAGTATTTTCTTAATTCTTCTATTGTTACTTCTTCTAGTGGTTTATTAAAATACTTTATTATATCTTTCGTTTTTCTCATATAACTATCATATGTATAATGCGAGAATTTTCGCATTTTCATGTCTTCACTTAATTTTTCAAGCAATTCATTATTTGTCATAAAAAACCTCCATTATAATATATTTGTAACTTTATGTTACTTAATTATATTATAATAGAGATTTTTCTTCTTTTCAATATTTCTTCTTTCTTCAATATTCGTTCCATTGCGAAGAATGAGCAATTTAGTACATTAATGTAGTTTTCATATTCTCTTAATATTGAATTTTCTTGGTTTTGTGCATTTCCATACTTATTTACTGCATCATTTGCTTTTCCAAACAACCCACTTCCTGTTAATGCTGATATTGATAGTCCTGCTAATATTAATAAAATTATGATGTTTAGTATGTTATCGATGGTTAGGCTATAGAAAATCAGACTAGAATAGAACA
>CAOSZT010000229.1 GCA_948528155.1 uncultured Clostridia bacterium
ATTTTTTCCGTTTATCTTTTGAAATTTTTGGGACATTTTCATAAGTTATTGACAGGCATATCATAAAGGCTTTTCAAAAGTTAGTTCATAAATGTATAGTTCAGGCAAATTTTAAATTTGTGAGTAGCAAAAAAGCTATAATATATTATTTTTTAGGAATGAATATGGTAAAAGTATATTTTATACTATTTTATCTCCAAATTTTGCTCCTGCTAAAATATGAAAATGTAAGTGCATTACTTCTTGTCCTGCATCTTTTCCACAATTTACAATTACTCTATATCCATTTTCTTTAAAGCCTTGTTCTTCTGCTATTTTATTTATAACACCATATATTTTCCCAACTATAGTTTCATCTTCTTTTTCCATATGTGCTAATGATGTTATATGTTTTTTAGGTATTACTAATATATGAATTGGTGCTGCTGGGTTTATATCATTAAAAGCTAATATTTCATCATCTTCATAGACTTTGCTTGATGGAATTTCTCCTTTTATTATTTTACAAAATAAACAATCTTCCATTTTCTTTATCCTCCTAATTACATCTAAAAATTAATTTTATCAATCATTTCTCCTGGATAATCAAATAATCCAAGTTTTTTTAATTCTATATCAAATGGTTTAAAAATTTTCTCTATTTTATTTTTCATTGTCAAAATTCTTTTATAATTTTTATCAATATTTAAAGTAATATGTTATAAATCACCTCTATTTTTCTAAAATTGCCTTAATTCTCCTAATTCCTGCTGAACTTGCCTCTTCCTTCTTAATCTTAAATTTTCCCAACTCACTAGTATTTTTTACATGAGGTCCACCACATAATTCTTTAGAAATATCACCTATTGAATATACTGTAACAATATCAGGGTATTTTTCTATAAACATACACTCTGCTCCTGATTTTATTGCTTCTTCTTTTTTCATTTCTTCTATTGTTACTTCTAATCCTTCTTGTATCCATTTATTTACTAAGTTTTCTATTTCTGTCTTTTCTTCTTCTGTTAATTTATGATCACAGTTAAAATCAAATCTCATTCTTTCTGCTGTTATATTTGACCCTTTTTGATGTACATCTTCTCCTAAAATAACTTTTAGGGCAGCATTTAATAAATGTGTTGCTGTATGATATGCTATTGTAATTTCATTTTGCTCTGCTAAACCACCTTTAAATTTTTGTTCTGATCCTAATCTTGATTTCTCCTGATGTATTTTAAATAATTCTTCAAATTTTTTCATATCTACTGTCATCTCATTTTCTTCTGCTAGTTCTTTTGTAACTTCTGGTGGAAATCCATATGTATCATATAATTTGAAAACCACTTGACCTTCTATTATATTTTTGTTTTGTTCTTTTGCTTTGTTCTTTTCTTTTTGAAATTCTTTTTCTCCATGTGTTAGTGTTTTTACAAATTTGTTTTTTTCTTCTATTATTACTGATTTTATGTTTTCTTTATTTGTTTGTAATTCTGGATACATTTCTTTTAAATTTTCCACATTTATATCTATTAATGTTGATATTTCATTTAGATTTATTTGTAATTTGTTCATATGTCTAACCATTCTTCGTATTAATCTTCTTACTACATATCCTCTGTCAACATTACTTGGTCTACCTCCATCACATATAATCATCATACTTGAACGTAAATGTTCTGCTACTATTCTTCTACTTTCTATTATATCCACATTTTCTAATTCTACTAATTTATCCATTACTGGTTTAAATAATTCAGTATCAAATGGTGTTTGTTTTCCTTGTAATAACATTGTCATTCTTTCTAGTCCTAGACCTGTGTCTACATTTTGTTGTGAAAGTTTTGTATATTTTCCATTTTTATCTTTAAAATATTCCATAAATACATTATTCCATATTTCAACATATTTTCCACAATCACAACAAGGCTCACAATGTGGTCCACAAGCTGGTTTTCCTGTATCATAAAACATTTCTGTATCTGGTCCACATGGACCTTCTTCTCCTGCTATCCACCAATTGTCTTCTTTTCCATAATAATATATATGTTTTTCTAATATTCCTGCTTTTTTCCAACATTCTGCTGCCACTTCATCTCTTGGGCAGTCTTCATCTCCTGCAAATACTGTTACTGATAGTTTTTCTACTGGTATTTTCAACTCTTTTGTTAAAAAGTCATAACTCATTTGAATTGATTCTTCTTTAAAATAATCTCCTAATGACCAATTTCCTAACATCTCAAAATATGTTAAGTGTCTGTTATCTCCTACTTCATCTATATCATTTGTTCTTACACATTTTTGATAATCTGTTAATCGTGTTCCTGATGGGTGCTTTTCTCCTAATAAATACGGCACTAATGGTTGCATTCCTGCTGTGTTGAATAACACTGATGGATCATTTTCTGGAATTAGTGGTGCTGATGGGATTATTTCATGATTATGTTTTTTGAAAAAGTTTAAATATTTATTTCTTATTTCTATCGCTTTCATTTTTGTTCCTTTCTTAGTGTTTTACACTTTTTTATTTTTAGTATCTACATTTTAGCATATTTTTTATAAAATGTGTACTATTTTTAATATATATATTAAAAAATAAGTTAAAG
>CAOSZT010000230.1 GCA_948528155.1 uncultured Clostridia bacterium
TTTAAAAATATATGAGGAAATTTCTAATGAAGAAGTTTTTGATATAGTAATTAAAAAATTTAAAATTTTAAGGCAAGATGTTAAAGAATGGTATATTTCAAAAAAGTCTATTGATGCTAGAAAAAAATGTGATGTTCATTATTCATATTCAATTGATATTAATATAAAAAATGAGAATGATTACTTAAATATTAAAAATATTTCTAAAGTTAAAGAGTTTAAAAATATGAATATTGAGTTAAATTTAAATAAGTCCATAAGACCAGTAATAATTGGAGCTGGTCCTAGTGGATTATTTGCTGCTTTGACTTTTGTTAAAAATGGATATAAGCCTTTGATTGTAGAACAAGGTAATTGTGTTGATGAACGTAAAAAATCTGTTGATTTATTTTTAAATGATGGGATTTTAAATACTAATTGTAATGTTCAATTTGGTGAAGGTGGTGCTGGTACTTTTTCTGATGGTAAACTTAATACTGGTATTAATTCTCCTTTTTGTAGAAGGGTTTTAGAGGAATTTGTTAATTTTGGTGCTCCTAAGCAGATTTTGTATTTAACTAAGCCTCATATTGGAACTGATAATTTAATTAACATTATTAGAAATATAAGAAAATATATTATTTCTAATGGTGGTGAGTTTTTGTTTAACACAAAATTTATAGATTTTGAAGTTACAAATAATTGTGTTTCTAAAATTGTTGTTTTAGATTTAGAAAATGATTTAACAAAAACTATTGATACAAATGCACTTATTCTTGCAATAGGTCATAGTTCAAGAGATACTTTTAAAAAGGTTTTTGAAAAGGGACTTTTGTTAGAGCCTAAAAATTTTTCTGTTGGTGTTCGTATTGAACATTTACAAAGTCAAATAGATAAAGCACAATATGGAACTATTACCAAATTAAAATTACCTGCTAGTGATTATAAACTTGCTTATCATTCTTCAAGTGGTCGTTCTTGTTATACTTTTTGTATGTGTCCTGGTGGCACTGTTATGCCTTCTTCTAGTGAAGAAAACACTATTGTTACAAATGGTATGAGTTATTTTTCAAGAGATGGTAAAAATGCAAATTCTGCTATTTTAGTTAATGTTACTCCTTCTGATTTTTCTGGAAGTAGTCCTTTAGCTGGTATTGATTTTCAAAAAAACTTGGAAGAAAAGGCTTTTATTCTTGGTGGTTCAAATTATTTTGCTCCTGTTCAACGTTTTGAAGATTTTGACAAAAATGTTAAATCTGAGTTTATTGGTAGTGTTATTCCTTCTTATAAACCTGGTTATAGTTTGTCTAATTTGAATACTATTTTGCCTGATTTTGTTTCTACTACTTTGAAAAATGGAATTAAATATTTTGATACAAAATTAAATGGTTTTGCTAATCCTGATAGTATTTTAACTGGTGTGGAAACTCGTAGTTCTTCTCCTGTTAGAATTTTGAGAAATGCTAATTTTGTTTCTAATATTTGTGGTGTGTTTCCTTGTGGTGAGGGGGCTGGTTATGCTGGCGGTATTATGAGTGCTAGTGTTGATGGAATTAGATGTGCTATTTCTGTCATTTCTAATAAATATTAAGAATAAAGCAGTTTAAGCTATTTAACTTATTCTGCTTTTTGTTGTATTATTGATTTATAATATAATGGTTCTCCTATATATAAACTTTCTATATATAATGGTGAAATTTCATGATTATTATCATGTTTAAAAAATTGTATTGTAATTTTATCATAAGAAACATTTTCAGTATAATCTATACTATTTAATAATTTTGTTCCCCAATAAAGATATATTTTATTGCCATCACCAACTATTGCATATCTTCCACTTGCATTATATCTTCCCAATTTGGTATTATAAATACTAATGTCATCTATCATAGAATAAATACCTACACTATTTTCTCTTTCCCAAGCATCATTAATTAATATCTCACATTTAATCTTTTCATTTTCCCATAAATTTATTTTTACTCCTCCCATATTATATGTTGTTTCATTATTAAAATATATTTGTGCAGAAATTTCAAAGTTAGTATCTAATTTTACATTTTCTATTTTTTCACATCTACTTGTATAATATGTTCCTGATTCTTGGTTTTCTAATTCAAATGTTTCATATGTTAAACCATATGAATTTGTTGCTACTTCTCCTACTACTGATTCAAATCCTTGAGGACCATTGTAAAACTTTATTTCTTTATCATTGTATTGTTCTCTATTAGAATTATTTATTTCTTTTTCTAAATCTGATAATATTATATTTTCTTTTTCTTGTTCATTTATTACTTTTTCTTTTGCTTCTTTTGCTTTTTCTATTAATTTACTATTTGTTAATTGATTTATGGTTATACCTGCTAATATTAATAATAGTATTATAGTTATTATTAATGCTACTAATGTTATTCCTTTGTTTGTATTTTTTAAAGATTTTTTCATCTTTTCTCCCTCTTTTGTTACTTTTTCCTTTTTTGTTACAAATTATTCAATTATGTATATTATTATGTTCAAGTAAGTTTTATATTAATATTAATAATTTGTCAATAGTTTTTATATTAATTTTAGGATAAAAAAT
>CAOSZT010000231.1 GCA_948528155.1 uncultured Clostridia bacterium
ATTATAGCTCTTTTAATACTATACAGATTTAAAATTTGATCTGAACTACAACTAAAAATTAAATTATTAAAAAAAATTTAGACAAAACTATTGCAAATTTTAAAAATATATATTACAATTTAAGTGAAGTGGAGAAAAGTGGTGAAAAGTGGTAGAAATGTGAAAAGAGGTGAAGACCATTGCTAATGGGTGAATATGAGCATTCTCTAGATGCCAAAGGAAGACTAATAATGCCAGCAAAATTAAGACAAGACATTGGAGAAAAATTCGTAATAACAAAAGGGTTAGACGGATGTTTATTTGCTTTTTCACAACAAGAATGGTTAAACTTTGAAACAAAATTAAAATCACTTCCACTATCAGACAAAAATGCAAGAAACTTTGTTAGATTTTTCCTATCAGGAGCAACTGAATGTGAAATTGACAAACAAGGAAGATTTTTAATACCAAATAATTTGAGAACAGTGGCAGAACTAGAAAAAGAAGCAGTAATAATAGGAGTAGGAACTAGATTAGAAATATGGAATAAACAAAATTGGCAAAAATGTGATGAAAATATATCAGTAGATGAAATTGCCGAAAATATGACTATGCTTGGTATATAACTTGCAAAAGTTTATATAAAAACACAAAAGATGAAAAAACATAAGAAAAATATACTAAAGAAAGTTATATAAAAACAAAAGAGAAAAATACAAAAGCAGATAAAACAAAAGATAACAATAATAAAAAACAAAAGAAAAAAACACAAAAGAAAAATAAGCAAAAACACAAAAGAAAAAATATAAAATTATACAAAAGATAAATTACAAAAGAAAAAAATATAAAATTTTGCAAAAGATAATTTACAAAAGATATGCAAATTGCCAAAAGAAAAAACATATAAAGTAAACAGCTGGTATCTTTGCCAGCTGTTTTATATATAAAAATTTATAAAACATGAGGTGGAAAATTGGAATTTAAGCATAAGCCTGTACTATTAGAAGAATGTATAAAAGGACTAGAAATAAAAGCAGAAGGAAAATATATTGATGGAACTCTAGGAGGTGCAGGACACAGCAGAGAAATATTAAAGAAATTATCTGAAAAAGGACTATTAATTGGAATAGACAGAGATCAAGAAGCACTAATTGCAGCAAAACAGAATATAGGGGAATTTCAAAATGTAAAATATATACATGATAATCATGATAATGTAAAAAAAATTTTAGAAAAAATAGGAATAGAAAAAGTAAATGGAATATTATTAGACTTAGGAGTTTCATCATATCAATTAGACGAAAGAAATAGAGGTTTTAGCTATTTAGGAGAAAATGAACTTGATATGAGAATGGATAAAAATCAAGAATTATCAGCAAAAGAAATAATAAACACATATGCAGAAGAAGATTTAGCAAACATTATATATCAATATGGAGAAGAAAAATTTTCAAGACAAATAGCAAGAAAAATTTGTGAATATAGAAAAAAAGAATATATAAATACCACAAAACAACTAGTAGAAATTATAGAAAGATCTATTCCAAAATCAAAACAAAAAGAAGGACACCCAGCAAAAAGAACATTTCAAGCAATTAGAATAGAAGTAAACAATGAAATTAAACCATTATATAATACAATCAAAGACTGTATAGACTGTTTAGAACCAAAAGGAAGACTTTGTGTAATAACATTTCATTCATTAGAAGATAGAGCAGTAAAAAATGCAATGTTAGAAGCAAATGGAAAATGTACTTGTCCAAATGACTTGCCATATTGTGTATGTGGAGCAAAAACAATTGGAAAAATAATTAATAAAAAACCAATAGTTGCAAGTAATAAAGAACAAGAAGAAAATTCTAGAAGCAAAAGTGCAAAACTTAGAATTTTTGAAAAAATATAGAAAATATAAAATAAAGAAGAGAGGTGAAAAACTTATGGCACAAAATAGATATCAGTATGAAACTAGCCCAAGAAAACTTGAACCAAACTATGATAAAAAAAGTAAATCTAATACAAAAAGAAAACCATTAAAAGTTGTTGAAGATTTACCAAGACAAAATGTAAAAGTTTCAGATAAAGAAAGAAAAAAACAAATGAAAATGACTTTTACAGTTATAGCTTTATTTTTATTATTAATTACCATAAGTTGTAGAAACTCTCAAATAGATAAAAAATTTACACACATTCAAGAACAAAAAAAACAACTTGCTACACTACAAAAAGAAAATGAACAATTAAAAGTTAGTATAGAAAATAGCCAAAATTTAAGCAATGTTGAAAAAATAGCAAAAGAAGAATTAGGAATGCAAAAACTAACAAGTAAACAAACAATATATGTTTCAATACCAAAAAAAGATTATGTAGAACCAGCTGGAGAAAAAATTATAATAGAAGAAAATAAAAATTGGTGGCAAGAAATAGCAGAAAAAATTTTAAACTTTTAGATTAAAACAGTAAAATAATAAATAAGAATAAAATTAAACACTTCTAATAAATATTAATAGAGGTGTTTTTATGATTAAAATAAATTTATCAACAAAAAAAAGAATGAGAACAATATTATT
>CAOSZT010000232.1 GCA_948528155.1 uncultured Clostridia bacterium
ATTCCGTCTTCCTTTTTGTTATATCTTGTATAGCTTCCATCTGCTTCCTTAACACTGATATAGCTTTCCTGATCTGTAATATTTTTATAGGTGCTGATTTGTACGCCTTTCCCAAAATGTCCTAGCTCTTCTTTGTCCTGTTCATTATAGATGAGCTCTATCTCCATTGGATTGGGTCCCAACGTCTTTACTAGCGGTATCACGATATGTAAATTTGCATCTCTTTTATTTACATTTACATATCCTTCTGCCACTTCTCCTATCTTTTGTTTCATTTGTTGGGTATTCGTCTTTTTTCCTTGATTCATTTTTCTTCTCTCCTTTTATATTATTTTTTTTGTTGTCTTTATTTCTTTGATGATTTCTTCCTCTACATATTCTACTAGCTCATAAATCTCTTCCATTTTTCTTCTCTCCTTTTATTTGTTTTATTAGCTCATTTGTTCCAGTAGAGGCTAGTCCACTTACTATTCCTATTGCGGTGGCTGTATATGGGTTTTTCGTAAGTATCAGCTCTGGACTGATATACACCATACTTAATCCTATCATTCCTCCTGCTATTCCTACGATTAATGGGATATACTTATATCGTTTCTTTTTCCGTAATACGACTAGCTTAAAGAATTCTCCTATGATATAGCTTAAGATGGTTATTACGGGAATACTTATTTTTTCCATTTCTTCTCTCCTTTTGTCTCTTATTTTCTATTTCTTTTTCTTAATGCTTTTTTGTCTTACTTCCTCTTTTGCGTCATATATCTTTGTCCTTTCTTCTTAGATTTGTTTTGAATCTTCTTTTTTTAATTGCTTCTTTGCCTCCTTTTTTTAGAAATAACATCCTTTTGATACAATAATGTGCCCAGAGGGTTGTCCTACATAATTCCCTTCGCTATCATCATCGCTTTTTAAATACTAAGTTATACTTGATACTGAACAAAGAATACCTACAGTACTGATGACAATATTCGTTTCGCTCATCCTACGACCTCCTTCCTAAAGATGTTTTATTGCTCTACACCCTTTTAGCCGTAATAATGAAGGAGTTTTACTCATTTTTGCGATATTTTTTTACAATTTCATTAAATTTCCTTGAAATGGTTTGCTGGCTAATACCCAATTTTCTTGCTACTTCTTTCTGAGTTAAGAGTCTTTCATCTTCAATAAAAAGAGACAAAAATTCAATTTCACTATCTAAAAAATCATGACATTTTAGAACTTCTTCTAAAGAAAGTTTCTCCTCTGAAATTAAACTCTTTGAATAAGAGTCTATATTAGAACACTTGATTTCTTTTTCTAAATACTCCCGATTATTTCGATAGAAATCAGCAACTAAATATTTATATTTGCTTTTCAATAAATAGATTAACTGTTTTTGATTTCTTATAATTGAGGTTGAATCAAATGGATCAATTTGTATTTCAAACTTCACAATTATTTCATAAGTTTTTATAAATAATTCTTGCATAAAATCTTCTTTATAAAATTGATTAATTCTGTGAATATACTTCCACATCATAGATTTAATAATTTCAAAAATCTCTGCCAAAATTATCTCGGATCTTGTTTTTTTAAATCGAATAACTAATTCCATTAAATTCTCCATATTACTTCTCCGGCTTCTACAAGAAAAATCTAGAATGAAATTTTTTCTAAAATTAAAGGTTCTTGTCTCTCCTACATATAGCCGTAAAATTTTAAAGGTTTTTACTCACAAAATTAAAACTTCTCAAAAAAAATACCTTACTTGTAAAATAAAACAGGTAAGGTAAAAATAAAGAGCATAGTTGAAACTTTATATCCAGTCTCTAACTATGCTCGTATCAATTAATATTAAATAGCCTTAATGATAAATATATCTTAATTTTTTAATATAAATTTATTCAGTTTTCCCAACTTACTCTAATTTACATTCTATTTTTTGAGAAATATAGATAGTTACTTTTTCTATAATTGGCTAATGCTATTCTAAACTTATGTCTCAAAATTCTCCCTTCAGGAACTAGAAAGTATATCGTTACATTAGTATAAGTTAACAATTACATCAACTAGGAATTACTTGTGTTGATCCCCCCCATCTATGGAATAGGGACGACTGTTATTATCTCCATCTTTTTCGATTATAATAATAAGTCCACTTGTGTTTAAACTGAATGTAAAGTCTCCTTAATCAATTTGCATCCATAAATTGCTTCTACTGCTAACTTTTTTCAATTTTTTAATTTTTCCGTTCTATTCAACACTATTTTACAATTTTCAGCATTTCTTGTCAAATGCTTATCGTTCATTAAAATGTTCAGTTTTTCAAATTCTATACAAACGATAATTATTTGCTTTTTTAAAAAAATAAGAGTTCCTTATCTATTAATCTCATAAAAAATACCCCTTAGTCTTACTAGATTTTTCTCTAGTCCAACTTTAGGGGTTCTCTTCATTCTTACTTTAAGAAAATCTTTTATGAATTTTATATATACGATTTAAGGCTAAAAAGCCTTACTCTAAAAACTCTCTCATCTTTCTTAACGCATTGTCATATATCCTGTATG
>CAOSZT010000233.1 GCA_948528155.1 uncultured Clostridia bacterium
TATATGGAATATTATATTTATGTAACAAATGACTGTAATTTAAATTGTTCTTATTGCTCTGTTTTATTTGATGTAATAAAGGCAGGAGTACCTATAGAGCCAAAATACACTTTAAGTGATTTGAAAAAATTTATTGATAGAGTTCAAAGTAAATTAAATGATTCAATTGCTGATATTTATTTTTTTGGTGGAGAACCGACAATAAATTATCCATATATCACAAAAATTATAAAGCTTTTTAAAGAGAAAAAAAATAATTATCAAACCAACTTCATTATGCATACAAATGGTTTGAAATTTTCTGAAGCTCCAAAAAATATAGTTTTAAATTTAGATTTAGCATTAATTTCTATCAATTATGAAGAAATTTTTGATTCTAAAAATAATTTAACCCCTTACTTTTATAGCATTGTAAAGACAATCAATATGATTAAAAAAATCAAAAATTTCCCTATGATAGGAAGATTTACAATTTCACCAAATACAAGTTTGTTCACTGAATTGTACCTTATGCTTAACCTATTTGATTATATCTATTGGCAATTAGATAACACTGAAAAGTTAACTGATTTTGATAGTTATAAAGAAAAATATTTTAATGAAATAGATCTATTATTTGATTATTGGTTAAATTTTTTAGAGAAAGGTGTTTTTTTAAAGCTTGTTCCTTTTATTAGTACACTTAATCATATTTTATATGAAACAGGCATTCCAAAAAAATTTTATTGTGGCTATGGGACTTCAATGATTTATATTCAAACAAATGGAAAATGCTATGCATGCTGTGATAATGTAAATACTAATTCTCATTACATTGGGGACATTTGGTCTGGAATAGAGTTCAAAAATAATGAGATAAAAGATACGATTTGTGTCAATTGCAATTATTTATCTTTGTGTGGTGGAAGATGTGGTAGAATGCATAAAGATTTTTCAAAAGAAAGAATTGATCAGTTTTGTTTATTAAATAAATATATGTTCGATAAAATATTATCTAATATTAACAAAATAAAGAATCTTATAAAAATATATCCTGATTATGAAGAAAAAATAAAAGATAAATTTATTGCCTATACAGAATATACATCTTAAAAATTTTCATTAAAAAAATCTTTGTATTCATTATATTTTATATTCAATAATTCTATTAATTCTTTTGTTTTATGATTACATATAAGTGCATCTGGTGGAATTAAAGTTAAACTATAAACATCTGTATTTTCAATGGTTTCTAAAATTTTTTTCATTCCCATTAATTTGCAAAATTTTTCTCCTTGTTTTGTAGAAGCTTCAGCTATAACTTGGAAAAAATAAATATTTCTTTCTTTAGCCAAACTTATTATTAAATTAATTAATCCAGTATAAAGTAAATTAAAAGCATTAGTGTTTTGATAGTCAGGATGAATGGCAACAGCTGCTACATATAAGCGATAGAAATTTTCAAAATTATATTGCAAAAGTCCATCTTCATTAAAGTCTTTATCTTTAAAATTGCCACTCAATATTTTTTTATATAGATCATCTGTTATTGGCAATATAGAAAAGTACCCAACTAATTCTTTGGTATTCTGATCCCTAATTCCTATATGAGTATAATTATTATATTTATACCAACCATATGATGTTTCTATTGAAGCTATCAAATCTTCTCTTAATACTAATTTGTCAATTTTATACATTTCCATGAAATCTTCATATGTTAAATCTTCAGGATTAATTATTTCAATTTTTCTTTCATTTAAATGGATTGGATACTTATTATTTATATATGTGAATATTATATTGTACAGAGCCTTATTAATTAAAATATAATCATTTTTTGTTTCAATACAAAAATTCTTAGTTTCCAAAATGAATTTAACGTACTCTATAATATTATAACTGAAAAATTTTTCTAAATCTGTATAAAGATTTGCATTAATTTCTAATTCGTTCATTTTTCTTTTTAAAACATCATTACATATATTTAAAACGCATTTTTTTGCAGCATTTATAGAATATCCTTGCATTGAATCTTGCATTGATAAGTAATCTTTAAGACTCAAACATAAAATATCCACATTTATATTCTCAAGCCTATTGAGTTTTTTTTGAAGTGAATATAATTGCTCTAAAGAACTTAAATACTCGTTATCATTTTTTATTTGTAAAAGAGTAAATTTTAGATTTTTCATAATGTTAGCATCAGCCTTAAGATACTTAGTGTTACCAATTATGCTTAAAAAATAATTTAATTCATCATTAGAAACATCATATACAATTGGAACAATGCGTTTTTCTTTTGAATTAATAACTTGCCCTAATTCAAAAAAGCCCCAATTACTTTTAAAAAAATTTTTTGTTAGTATAACTAAAACGCAATAAGATTTTTTTAGTCCTTCTGTTATTTCTTGATTAATATTTTTACCAGAGTTAATGATAGATTCATCATACCATATAGAATATTTATTATTTTTTAACTCTTGTTCCAACTTGACAACCACATCATTTTTATCTAAAGAAGAGTGTGAAATGAAAAAATCATACATTAT
>CAOSZT010000234.1 GCA_948528155.1 uncultured Clostridia bacterium
ATCATCTTTTCATCGATTCGTAAAATTTTGTGTCTATATATCTATTCTAACACCATGTTCTATCTTTTCTATTTTTTAGTTTACTTAATAGACATTCTATTTCAATATCCATTGCTCCTTGTATTAAAAACACTTTATCTTTTAATTTTATTATCCTCGCTTTATAAAAAATTTTTTATGAAAACATTATATCATATTATCTATAGAAATAAACCTATTTATTAGTATCTTTCCAATAAGCTAGATTTTATAACATTTTTTAACATATGCAATTTGTTTTTTATAACAATTTTATAACATCTAGTTTTAATTTTTAGTTTTCTAATCTCTGGAACCATTGAAAATACTACATTTTTAATTTTAGTATAAAAACACATAAAAAACGAGAAAACATTGATATTTCAACGTTTTCTCGTTTTTTCGTTGGAGGCGTAAACTAAATTAGAAGAACCTACAAAGTCAGAAAAATAGCTACATTCAAGACTTCGTATTCTTTAATGTACAGCTATTGTACAGCATATTTTATAAAAACTGGTTTATAAAAGTTAATTTTAACTTTATGAAAGAGATAATTTAACTCTCATTATTCTCTTGAAGATTCTTTCTCTTCAAATATATGTATTAATCTTTGTACATTTCTCTTTCTTGTTCTCATTTCTTCCACATATCTATTTAATGCTTCCTGAGTTAATCCTACTTTTTTACCTATATTTTGTATTTCATATTCATAACTTTTAGCTAATGCTTTTTCTAAAACATATGGAGAAATATCACATTTCTCGACTGCAAATGTATCACTATCAACCTCATCATCAATGTTTCTTTCACTATTTTTGCTTTTCTGTTGATTAGAACTAAAACAATGCCCTAATTCATGGCAATATATAGCTTTTCTTTCTTCTGTAGTTAATCCAATTTCTGATAATTTTTCTTTATCTCTTATTATTAGAGCAACATTATCATGTATTTTACAAGTTCCACATGGTTGCTTAAAGTCAGTATTTTGAATAATATCTGCATATATTGCCAAAAACTCTTTGAACTTAATTAAGTCAAATACTATTATAGCTCTATTTTCTCCTATTTGTATTTGAGTTCCTTTTTTGTATTTACTTACTATCTCTAACATCAATTTATCCCTTCCTTATCAAAAAATATTTGACTTTTTCTAAAAATCTGTGTATAATATAGATAGAAAATGAGAAACCATAGTTGAATATGGTTACCACTTGTAAAAGTAATAACAGCATATTCCCTTCGGTCAAAAAGTAGAATATGCTGTTATTTTTATTCCTTATCTATAATTTTATTAACATATTGTATGTAACAAACTGTCAATAAGGCTACGTTTAGAGTAACTGATGCCATTAAGGCTAATATTAAGAATAATATAAAACTCATAAACACCACCTCACTTTCTCATAGTCGAAACTATGTTAGTAAAGTGGCAACACAAAACTACTTATCTCATCTCTATCTTTAATTACTATACTACATATTTTATAATAATACAAGCGAACAAAACAAAATTTTGCATATTTTTATATTCTAGTAAAGTAATAAATTTAATTTACGAAGTATGCTATCAAAAAATCTAAATAAAGAGCAATAAACTACTAAATAATAGGTTGGTATATTAGAACTTATTATTTACTAGTTTCTAATTTATACTATAAAAATTTGTTTACACCAATGTACACCAATTGTACAGCAAATTTTATAATAAATTGTGATAATCTGTGATAGGTAGTTGATTAAGAAATGAAAATACACTCCCTTGTGAGAGTGTATTTATAGCACTTTGTGTCAATTTGTGATAATCTATGATAGGTTATAAAATCGACCTTAAATCGTGCTGATATGGAGGCGACACCCGGATTTGAACCGGGGATCAGAGTTTTGCAGACTCGTGCCTTACCACTTGGCTATATCGCCGAATATTATTGTATTAAGAGTTTGGAGCAGGTAACGAGAATCGAACTCGTAACTAAACCTTGGCAAGGTTTCATTTTACCACTAAACTATACCTGCAAAAAAGTCTTATTGGTGTCTATTATAAGATACGTTTAATATAATATCAAATTTTGATTATATTGTCAAGTATAGGTCATCTGTTTTTCTAAATTTATTCTATGTTACCTTTATACATATTAAAATTAAATTTTGAGCAATTGTTTATAATCTGTGATAGTTTCAAAAAGTTTTATTTGCTTTTTTTATTATAATATTCAAATAGGTCATAAAATGTTAAATATTTTCTACTTTTTTTCTGGTTTTTCATTTAGTATGGTTTAACCCTCTTCTACTTGTTAAGTTTTATATTTTGTGTTTGATACTTTTTATTTTTTACTTATATTCTACTATATGCAGTGTCTACATCTTTTATGATATAAATTTTTTTGAATAAATTTTTACCAAAAAAAATAATATAACTATTAATGAAAATATAAATATAGATGTCGAAATAGATTGAGCTTCCTACATATGGTGATAGACTCTTGCT
>CAOSZT010000235.1 GCA_948528155.1 uncultured Clostridia bacterium
CAAACGGAGGTTAAGAGGAATCTCAGAGAGGATTAGCCCAGCCTTGCTGACTTTGAGATTTATCAAAAAAAGAAATTTTCAGAACTTCTGGTGATGAAAGATTAAATAAATTATCTCACTATTATTTTGATAGATATTCTAATGACTTACACCTATTTAAAGAAGTATTTAATTGTGATTTAATAAGTCAATTTAAACATTTTCAGGATATTGGAGTTTTAGAAATAATAACTTGTGGTGCAACACATGGTTATTTTCCAATTTTATATGTAAATGAAAAAACAGTTAAAGCTCAAATTGGTGTAGGTGTTCAAACATATGAAAAATATTTTGGCAAAAAACCTCGTGGTATATGGTTGCCTGAATGTGGCTATGTTCCAGAGGCTGATAAATATTTAAAAGAATTTGGTGTTGAATATATAATAACAGAATCTCATGGAATTTTATATGCTGATCCTACTCCTATTTATGGTACATTTTCACCTATTGTTTCACCTGAAGGTGTTGTAGCTTTTGGTCGTGATATGGAGTCTTCTAGACAAGTATGGAGTTCAATTAATGGTTATCCTGGTGATTTTAATTATAGAGAATTTTATCGTGATATTGGTTATGAAGCTGATTATGATTATATAAAACCTTATATTGCACATAATGGTGTTAGAGTTCATACTGGTATTAAATATTATAGAATTACTGGAAAAACTGATTTTAAAGATTACTATAACCCTCAATGGGCAATGGATTCGGCAGAAAAACAGGCTGGTCATTTTTTAGATTCTAGAACTAGTCAAATAAATGATTTAGCTCAATATATGGATAAACCTCCTATTATTTTATGTCCTTATGATGCAGAACTTTATGGTCATTGGTGGTATGAAGGTCCTTATTGGTTATATATTTTATTTAAGAAAATTTATTATGATGATTGTAGTTTTCAATTAATTACACCTTCTGAATATATTGATAAATATCCAGAAATTCAAGTGTGTTCACCTTGTCGTTCTAGTTGGGGAGCTAATGGTTATAGTGAAGTGTGGCTTAATCCAACTAATGATTATGTTCATAAACATCTACATGTTGCTGGTAATAGGATGTGTGAACTTGCCTGGCTTTTTCCTAATGCTAAGGGTCTAAAGAAAAAGGCTTTAAATCAGTGTGCTAGAGAACTGTTACTTGCTCAGAGTAGTGATTGGCTATTTATTATTACTAATGGTACTATGGTTGATTATGCAAAAAAAAGAATTAAAGATCATATTGGTCGTTTTACTAAGTTGTATTATCAAATTAAAAATAATGAAATTGACGAGATTTTCTTAAAAGATATTTGCAAAAAAGATTGTGTTTTTCCTGATATTGATTATAATATTTACAAATAAAGAGTGAATTGTTACATTCCTTAAAGTCCCTGCTAGAAGGGAAAAAGGGACACTCCTTGCGAAAAGGAGTGTTCCTTTTTTCCTTCTAGCAGGGACTTTAAGGAACGTTACTAATTCTCTCTTTATTTCCTTATTATAAAACAAGCTCAATTTATTTCAATTTGCATATTATAATGTATAACTTTTAAAAATTTAGTAGATAATACTTTAGAAAGGGGATTCTCATGAAATCTGTATGTATAAAAACCAATAATATCAATTTATTAAATTATCTACTAAACGAATTAGACTATTTAGAAATAGAGCCAGTATATATTAATACAAATGAATTCAAAAATTATAAAAATATAATAGTACATTACAGAGGAAATGAAAATGAAAAATTCATACATGAAATTTCCTGTATTCTATCATGTTTAGTAATAGATGAATTAGAAGAAACATTTTTAAAAAATATCATACAAAAAAATTATTTTTACTTTAGTTTTAATGAAAGAAAACACATATTAGAAATGTGTTTCGATATATTTGCAGATGATTTCAACTCTTACTTTGACAAAAAATACAATCATTTAATTAATAATTTTGAGACATATTTATTTAATAATAAATCAATAATTTTAAGTGGTTTTATAAATTTCAGAATAAAAAATTATATGTCAATTTTAGAAGATATAGTTGATCAAGCTGTAAATGCTTATGTAATCGAAAAGGAATATTTAGAATTTGTATCATTATTAAAAATGTATATAAACTCTCAAAGTTGCAACTGTGAAACTGTTCATCTAGTATATAATAATGAAAACTCAATTTTACTAGATGAAAATAAAAATATAATAAATGTTTCTGATGATGTTTTCAAAGCTAAATATTTATCTGATATTTCCTTTTCTTCAAATGATTTTGCATTAAATGGTCTGCTTACTCTTCTTCCTAAAAAAATTCACATTCATCTTATAGATAATTGTGTTGATGAATTTATCCATACTTTAGGTTTAATTTTCGAAAATAGAATTGAAGTTTGTAATGACTGTAATATTTGTAAAATCTATAAGTCTAATAAACTAAAGGGATTTAGGGACGTTCCTTAAAATCCCTGCTACAAGGGAAAAAGGGACACTCCTTGA
>CAOSZT010000236.1 GCA_948528155.1 uncultured Clostridia bacterium
AGGAGTGTCCCCTTTTCCCGCCATTTAGGGATTTTTAGCAACGTCCCCTCTGTCTTTTTAGCAACGTCCCCTCTGTCTCATCCCCTCTGTCCTTTTTAGCAATGTCCCTCTTTCCCGTTTTCACTCTTTCTCTATTCAAATATTTTCTTAAATTCATGTTCATTAATTTTCTCTTTTTCAAGTAAAGTCTGAGCAATAACATCTAATTTATCTCTATGTTCAATAAGCAATTTCTGTGCATCATTATAGGCTTTATCAATCAATGATTTAACTTCTGCACCAATTTTATCACCAATATTCTCACCAAAAACAAACATATCATTTTGTTCTTTTCCTTGAAAATCAATTGGACCTAAATTATCACTCATACCATATTTTGTAACCATCTCTCTTGCTATTTTTGTAGCAACCTCTATATCATTACTAGCCCCTGTAGAAATATCATCTAATACTAACTTTTCAGCAGCTCTACCACCTAGTAATGCAATCAATTTTTCTTGCATTTCTGTTTTTGAAATATAGTATTTATCTTCATCTGATTTGTACATAGTATATCCACCTGCAACTCCTCTAGGTATAATAGAAACTTCCTTTACATCTGTTTGTGTTTCTAAATATCTACTAACAACTGCATGTCCTGCTTCATGATATGCTGTTAATTTTTTATCTTTTTCTGAATACACCCTACTATGTTTTTCAAGTCCCACTGTAACTTTTTTTACTGCTTCTTCTATATCTATATTTTCAATATCTTCATGTTTATTTATTGTTGCAATAATTGCTGCTTCATTTAAAATATTTGCAAGTTCTGCACCTGTAAATCCTGCTGTATCTTCTGCAATACTTTCTAAATTCACATCTTCTGCTAATCTTTTATCTTCACTGTGTATTTTTAAAATATCTAATCTTCCCTTTAAATCAGGATTTGGAATTGTTATTTGTCTGTCAAATCTTCCAGGTCTTAATAATGCTTTATCTAACATTTCTGGTCTATTTGTTGCTGCCAATACTATTATTGTTTCTTCTGAACTAAATCCATCCATTTCAACTAATAATTGATTTAAAGTTTGATTATTTTCTGTTTCTGCCCCACTATTTGATGTTCTTCTTGCTCCTATTGCATCTATTTCATCAATAAATACTATACATGGTGATAATTTCCTAGCTTTGTCAAATAATTTTCTAACTCTTGATGCTCCAAGTCCTGCAAACATTTCTATAAATTCTGATCCACTCATTGATATAAATGGAACATCTGCTTCTCCTGCTATTGCTTTTGCAATCAAAGTTTTTCCTGTTCCTGGTTTTCCATATAGTAAAACACCTTTTGGGATTTTTGCTCCCATTTTTGTAAACTTTTCTGGTCTTTTTAGAAAATCTACTATTTCAATTAATTCTTCTTTTTCCTCATCTAAACCTGCAACATCTTTAAATCTTATTTTTGTTTTTCTCTCTGTATCTTCATATACTTTTCCTTTTTCTCCTAGTCCTTGCATTTTAAATATCATTACAAATAATCCAAGCATTATAAATGTTGGCAATAAACCTAAAAATGTTGCTGGTAATTGCATTAATACACTTTTTGGTTTTTGTATTAATTCTATATCATTTCCATCTGCTACTTTTTGTTGGACTAGTTCAATAAATGCTTCTGTATTTGGTACTATTGATTTTTTTTCTTCTTCAACATCTTTCACTTTTACTTTTACATTTGTACTTCCAACTGTCATTTCTATTTTTTCTATATTCCCATATGATATTTCTTTTATTAGTTCTGTATATGCAAGTGTTTTTTCATCTTTTTCTTCATCTTTTGTTATATAAAATATTGCTATACCTGCTAAAATAATCACTATCGACATTAATATTATTGATGAAATTAATAAGCCTTTATTTTTATTACTTTTTTTATTTTTATCCATTTATATCTTTATCCTTTCCTTTTGATTTTGGTACTCAAAGGATTAGAAATCAGAATAATATTTTTCTGACTTCTAGCCCTATTTTTAGGCCTTTGACGCTTCTGGTGCTTCTCCTTCATCATTATCTGTATTTTCCTCTTCTTTTTTATCTTTTTTTCCTGTATCTCTATTTTGTTGTTTATCTTCTTTATCTTGATTTTCTTTTTGTTTTTCTTCAGTCTCTGATTTAATTTCCTCTTGAATTTCAATTATTTTTTGAACTTCACCTTGTTTTTTATTAAAATCAGTTTTTAATATAAAAATTGCTGCAATCATATAAATCGATGATATTAATATATACATTATTTCAAAATAATCTATAGTATATCTATAAAAACTATTAATTCCTATATAAATTATATCTAAAATTGTTGGTAATGTTATTGCATATACTGCCATATTGAAAATAGCTATATACCTTATTTTCAATTTTAAAATCATTGTTGTAAAATATCCCCAAAAAATATTCATGAAATGTAATTACTTTTAACCATATAAAAGCACACAAA
>CAOSZT010000237.1 GCA_948528155.1 uncultured Clostridia bacterium
AGATAACAAAAAAGCTGATATTGATGTTCTATTAAAAATATCAAAAGTTTTAAAAGTAAATGTAGATTATTTTTTTAATAATGATTCAAATATAGATATAAATGATAATTTATTAAAAAAAGAGGTTTCATTTGAAAATAATGCATCTTTTGTAGATAATATGCTTGATAATTATAATGACAAACCATCAAAAAAATCCTTAGATGAACTCATTGAAGAAGAGGATAAAAAACAAAAATTAGAAAAGGAAAAATTAGAAAAACTCCTTGAAGAAGAAGATAAAAAACAAAAGTTAGAAAGAGAAAAATTAGAAAAAATTCTTGAAGAAGAGGATAAAAAGCAATATGCAAAAATAGCAGGATACGGCGGTGGAGTAAAAACAATAGAAATAAATGCAAAAGAAAAATACTATTATGCACTTATTAAAAATGATATTGAAGGTTATAAAAAAATTGATATGACAAAAGAAGAATTTATAAAAATTAGGGATATGCTTGATATACTACGAAAATAACTTCCATTATTTACATGTTCGTTCACCTCCTAATTTATAGTAATATTTTTATATATCTAAAAAATTAAAATTAGGAGGAACTATTTATGGAAAGACTAACTATTAAAAGTCAAGAGGGAAATTAAAAATTTTCCAAAAAAATTTTTGAAAAAAGGAGATTAAAAACCGCATGACGAAAAGAGCGTTTTAAAGACGCTCAAAAAAAGAAAATATATAGAAAAAGTCAGTTACTAACTTTTATACGTTTCGTTATACTTCTCTAAGTGAAAAATAACTCTTACAAGTTTTTTGACAACATGAGAAACCGCAACATTATAGTGTTTGCCTTCGGCTCGCTTTTTATCAAGATAAGCTTTAAAGGTTGAATCCCAGTGACAAACAAATTTTGCGGCATTAAAAAGAGCGTAGCGTAAATACTTTGAGCCACGTTTTTCCATTTTGGAATGATTTGACTGAAACTGACCTGATTGATAAGTTGAGGGAGATAAACCTGCGTAAGCAAGAATTTTATCAGGTGAATCAAATTTTGAAAAATCGCCTATTTCAGCAATAATCATAGCTCCCATACGATAACTTATACCGGGAATAGTTAAAATAGGCGAATCTATTTTATCCATAATGGATTTAATCTCAGTTTCAATTTCATCAATCAGAGAAGAGAGTTCTTGAATAAGTTTTATAGTATGTTTTAATTCAAGAGATTTAGCAGACATAACAAAACCAATAGAGTTTTTGGCGGCGTCTCTTATAATAACAGCTTCTTCTTTTCCAAATCTGCCTTTAGAAGCTTTATTTAAAAGATTAGTAAGCTTTGTAAGATTAGCGCAGGCAATATAATAAGCGCCCGGATATTCCGACAGCAACTCATATACTGTAGATATATGAAGAGATGAAACAAGTTTTTCAAGTTCAGGAAAAAGTATATTTACAAGCCTGGAAACAGACTGCTTTAATTGTGCTCGTTCTTGAATTTTATCAAAACGATAACGTGTTAGTGACTTTAGTTCTTCGTTGTGATATAATGTGTCTGAGTAGGATTTTAAGTCTACATCAGACATTAACATCATAGCAATAGTACGGGCATCGACCTTATCCGTTTTCGTCTTTCTAAGGCTTAGACTTTTTCTGTAAAGATTTGTATGTAACGGATTGATAACGAAGGTGAGCAGACCTTTATCAAGGAGATAGCCTAAAATATTATAGCTGTAATGTCCTGTAGCTTCAAGTCCTACTTTTATATTGGTCAAATCAGCAGAACAGGATTTAATCTTTTGATAAAGCTCATCAAAACCCGTTTTATTATTGGATACAGTAAAGGTCTCGAATAACGCCTCTCCATCTGAATTCATAATAAAACAATAATGTTTATCTTTAGCAACGTCAATACCCGCAAAAATCATATAAAACTCTCCTTATAAAATAAATTTGATACTGTTTAGAGCCACAGTTACTCTCTGCGATTGTAACCTCGTTCTAAATAAACCGTCACGCGGTATCTAACTAATTAACAAATACACAAAGAGACTGTGGTTAGAGCCTTTCTGAAACCATCAAGTGGTAGGATGATTAAACTAATCCACAGCATCTTATACATTATAGCATAGTCCTTGGAGAGGGACTCTAATCACTACTACTATATAATACGAGGATTCAATTAATATGATACCAATTTCAATTAATGAATTTGCAAAAATAACAGCACAGCAAAATGAAGATATAGACGAAAAACAGCTAAAAGAAGCATTAAAAGAAGCTCTGAAAGCAAAGAAAAATGGAGCAAAGTGCAGTCAATGCGGCAATCCGATATGGGCAGCCGGCAGTGCTGTTACGGGGATGTATATGTGTTTTACTTGTACTACGTTGGAAAGTGATGACAGCGGGGATTATGAGGTTGTTGATTAGTTATTGAATTTGCTGTAGTGATTATTTTTAACGCTTGTTGA
>CAOSZT010000238.1 GCA_948528155.1 uncultured Clostridia bacterium
AATTTTTAAAATTTTTTTATATTTCTATTGACAATTAATAGTTAGTCTCTTTCTTGTTTTTATTCAATTCCTAAATACTCATTATAATTAACTTCTTTGTCAATAATTTTTCCATCTTCTTTTATGTCAATTATTCTATTGGCAACTGTTTGTGTTAATTGATGATCATGTGATGTAAATAGAATGTTCCCTTTAAAACTTGTCATTCCATTATTTACTGATGTTATGCTTTCCATATCTAAGTGGTTTGTTGGCTCATCAAATATCAAGAAGTTTGCTCCAGATAACATCATTTTTGAAAGTACACATCTTACTTTTTCTCCTCCTGATAATACATTTACTTGTTTTAATGCTTCATCTCCTGAAAATATCATTCTTCCTAAAAATCCTCTTACATATGTTTCATCTGGATCTTTTGAGTATTGCCTTAGCCAATTAGTTATATTATCTTCTGTTTCAAATAGATAATTATTATCTTTAGGAAAATAGCTTTTTGTTATTGTTGTTCCCCATATAAGTTCTCCGCTATCTGGTTCTATTTCTCCTGATATTATTTGAAATAGTACTGTTTTAGCTATTTCATTGTCAGCCAAAAATGCTATTTTATCATCTTGTTTTACAGTGAATGTTACATTGTCTAAAACTTTTACTCCTTCATATGTTTTTGTTATATTTTTTACTTGCAATATTTCTTTTCCAGGCTCTCTTTCTGGTTTGAAGTCCACATATGGATATTTTCTGTTTGATGGTTTTATTTCATCTAATTCTATTTTTTCTAGTGTTTTCTTTCTTGATGTTGCTTGTTTTGATTTTGAGGCATTTGCACTAAATCTTGCTATAAAGTCTTGAAGTTCTTTTATTTTTTCTTCTTTCTTTTTATTTTGTTCTTTCATTTGCTTTAGTGCTAGTTGGCTTGATTCATACCAGAAATCATAATTTCCTGGATATACTTTTATTTTTCCAAAGTCTACATCTGCTATATGTGTACACACTTTGTTTAGAAAGTATCTGTCATGTGATACTACTATTACTGTATTTTCAAAGTTTATTAAAAATTCTTGTAACCAATTTATGCTTTTTAAGTCTAGGTCGTTTGTTGGCTCATCTAGTAGTAAAACATCTGGATTTCCAAATAGGCTTTGTGCTAGTAATATTTTTACTTTTTCTCTTGCTTCTATTTCTTTCATATATTTATAATGATTTTCTGGTGATATTCCTAAGTCGTTTAATAACATTGCTGCATCTGATTCTGCATTCCAGCCGTCTAATTCTGCAAATTTTTCTTCTAGTTTTGCTGCTTTCATTCCATCTTCTTCTGAAAAGTCTGGTTTTGCATATATTGCTTCTTTTTCTTTCATTATGTCATATAACTCTTTGTTTCCCATCATTACTGTGTCTATTACTGTGTTTTCTTCATAGGCAAAGTGGTCTTGTTTTAGTATTGATAGTCTTTCTCCTTTCTCTAAGCTTACATCTCCTTTGCTTGGTTCTATTTCTCCTGATAATACTTTTAGAAATGTTGATTTTCCTGCTCCATTTGCTCCTATTATTCCATAGCAGTTTCCTTTTCCGAATTTTATATTTACATCTTCAAATAATACTCTTTTTCCAAATCTTACTGTTACTCCATTTGCACTTAACATTTTTTTCCTCCTCGATTTTTTGTTTTTGTTATTATATCTTATTTTTTGCTTTGTTTCAAGGGGTAAATGGAAAAACTCCCACGAGGCATTGCCTCGTGGGATAAACAAATTATTTTTCCTGTGTAGCTTTTTCTTTCTTTTCCTTTTTCATCTCCTGCCATTTTGCCTCTGTAATCAAATAAGGACTGTTTTTTCTTGGAGTGTAGCATATTTCTCCATTGTCCAACCTAAGGCAATAAATGGCTAGACCATTATCTACCTCTTCTGGATCTATTTTTGATGATAAAAATCTTGGGTTATCAATTATTATGGTACAGGTTGGGTCTGAATAATATAATGTATCAAATGCTTCTTTGTAAAAATTCTCATCACTAGAAAACTTTAAATTCATATAGACTAAGTCATCTTTATTTTTCCCAACTTTCTGCTCTAGCTTTATAATTTTATTTTTTGCTTTCTCGAGCTTTTTCTCTAAATCTTTCACCTCTTTATCTTTACTGCTTAAATGTTCGTTTACATCTTCGTTTTGTACTGTCAGTTCCTTGTTTTTCCGTTTGTTGTTGCAACTGCTCATTATTACAGATGACAAAAATACTATTCCCCCCAATAATAATACCCATTTTACTTTTTCTAACATATGCTTTCCTCCTTTTGTTTTTTGTTTATTTGCACTATGTTATGTTAATTATAGCATATTTTCCCAAAATAATCAAATCTAATCATCAAATAGTATGAGTTTTTTTCGCTGGGGATTTCCATAGATTTCAATGTTTTTAAGTACTA
>CAOSZT010000239.1 GCA_948528155.1 uncultured Clostridia bacterium
AAATGTAGAAAGGAGCGTATGGTTTATTTAAGTTATTAAATATATCATACAAGAAAAAAATGAAAAATAGAAAAGGAATTATTTTAGCTGGTCGGAAGTGGTACAAGGCTATATCCTTTAACACTTGCAATATCAAAACAAATAATGCCTGTATATGACAAACCAATGATATATTATCCATTATCAGTATTAATGGAAGCAGGAATAAAAGAAGTACTTATAATATCAACTCCTAGAGACTCTATAACTTTTAAAGAATTACTAGGAGATGGCTCACAATGGGGAATGAGTTTTGAATACAAAATACAAGAAAAGCCAAATGGCTTAGCAGAAGCTTTCATTATAGGTGAAGATTTTATAGGTAAAGATAATGTTGCAATGATACTAGGAGATAACATGTTTTATGGATCACACTTATCAGAAATGTTAGAAAATGCAAATAATAGAGAAAATGAATCAACAATATTTGGATATCAAGTAAAAGACCCTAGAGCATATGGAGTAGTAGAAATAGATAAAACAGGAAAAGCAATTTCAATAGAAGAAAAACCACAAAATCCAAAATCAAATTATGCTGTACCAGGATTATATTTTTATACAAATGATGTAGTAGAAATTGCTAAAAATGTTAAACCATCAGCAAGAGGAGAACTAGAAATAACATCTATAAATGAAGAATATATGAAAAGAAATAAACTATATGTAGAAACATTTGGAAGAGGAATGACTTGGTTTGACACAGGTACACATGATGCCTTATTAGAAACAGCCAGCTTTGTTCAGACAATAGAAAAAAGACAAGGAATGCAAGTATGTTGTCCAGAAGAAATAGCTTATCAAAAAGGATGGATAAATGATAAACAATTATCTAATTTAGCAGATAAATATATGAAAACTGATTATGGAAAATATTTAAAAGCATTAATAAAATAATAAATATTAAAGGAAGGAAAAATATGGGAAAATTTAAAAGAATAGACACATCTATAGAAGGTGTATGTATTATAGAACCAACTGTTTTTGGAGATAAAAGAGGATATTTTATGGAAACATATAGCAAACCAGATTTTGAAGAAATAGGTTTAAATTATGAATTTGTACAAGACAATCAATCAAAATCTACAAAAGGAGTTTTAAGAGGATTACACTTCCAAAAAGAAAATACACAAGCAAAATTAGTTAGATGTATAAAAGGAGAAGTATTTGATGTAGCAGTTGACTTAAGACCAGAAAGTAAAACATATGGAAAATGGGAAGGAATAATTTTATCAGAAGAAAATAAAAAAATGTTTATGGTACCAAAAGGATTTGCACATGGATTTTTAGTATTATCAGAAGAAGCAGAATTCTCATACAAATGTGATGACATATATAATCATTCAGCAGAAGGAGGACTAGCTTGGAATGACCCAGAAGTTGGGATTGAGTGGCCTATGGAAAATTTAAAACCTGAAGAATTATTAACTTCTGAAAAAGATGCAAAATGGCCATCTTTAAAAGAATTGAAAGAAACAGATTTATTCAGTAATTTAAAATAGAATTCAATATTCAAAATTATAAACAGGTCGCTTCCTTTGTACAAATATACAAAAGAAAACGACCTTATGAAAGAGGAAAATATTATGATAGATATATTAAAAGCAAAACAATATTTTAAGGAATATATATCAAATTATGATATAAATAATCCTAAAATAAATTTAAAAGTAATACATATATATAATGTTGCTGAAAATGCAAGAAAAATAGCTAATATTTTAGGATTATCAAAAGAAGAACAAGATTTAGCAGAATTAATAGGTTTATTACATGACATAGGAAGATTTGAGCAAATCAGATTATACAACACTTTTTCAGATAAAATGAGTATTGACCATGGTCAAAAAAGTGTAGAAGTACTATTTGGAGATAATTATATTAGAAAATTTGTACAAGATAATTCAAATGATCCTATAATATACAAAGCCATTAATAATCATAATAAATTAGAAATAGAAAAAGGATTATCAGAAAAAGAAATGTTACACTGTAAAATTATTAGAGATGCTGATAATTTAGATATATATAGAGGATTACTTGAACAAAAAATTGAAGACTTTGGATTTTTTGGAAGTAAAGATATATCAAAAGAAATTTTAAGTGAAGACTTTTTTCAAGAATTTAAAAAAGAAAAAGTATTAAATTATGGTGAAACAAAAACAGATATGGATGTAATGGTTGCAATTATAGCACATATTTATGCACTAAATTTTAAAGAAACACTAAAAATAATAAAAGAAAAAGAATATATTAATAAATTTAAAGAAATGTGGAACAATAATGAAGATGAATTAATAATAGTTGATGATTTGTCACAAGACCAAAC
>CAOSZT010000240.1 GCA_948528155.1 uncultured Clostridia bacterium
GATAATTTAAAAATAATAGAATTAGAGGAGAAATAATAATGTTTGATAGAGATATAATAAATGCAAAAAACATGTTTATGAAATTAGGATATAGCAAAATTTGGTGTAATGAGGGTTTTTATTACTACAATTCAAACAATAATAAAGTAGTTTTGTTTAACCTAAAAGAAAAAGAGTGGTTAGTTTATGATTATGATACATTAGAGCGTAGAGGATATGGAGATGAACTATTAAAAGCAATATTATTACAAGAATTTGAACTGAATTGGCTAACTTGGAAAGAATATAAAGGAGAATTAGAACAATGTTAAGTAAAGAAGAGATAGAAAATAATAGAATACCAAGACAGCTAGCAAAAGCGTTAGAAATAGAAAAAGAAGATACAGACAGTTTAATAGCATTTAAAGAAAGTTTATATAAACAAATGGCAAAAGAAAATGTAAAACTTAAGAAACAAGTTGCACAACTAGAATCAAATAAACAAAAGCTAATAAAGAAGTTAGAGAAAGATATAAAGAAGAATAATGAATTTGAATTTATGCCATTGCAAATAGAAAAAGCTTATAACAATTATTACAAACTAGGAAAAATAGATGAAGCACAAGAAAATTTAAAAATATTGAAAGGAGAAAATGATGAGTTCAAGAGCAATTGAGACCGAAGAATTTGAAAAATTATCATTTGGAAAAGAAAAAATAAAAATAGAAATTCCTAAATTTACTGAAGTATTAATAGCAACAACTGTATCTCGAGCAAATGACGGTACTACAAATGTAAATACAAAAACATATTCAAATGATTATATAGAAGAAAACAAAATTAAGGAGGACAAACAATGAGTAAAGTGGCTGATGAAATAAAAATAGAAAGTAATAGAGATAAAAATTTATATATGCAAGGATATGAACAAGCACTCAAAGACATTAATATAAATATATTTTTTAGAAAAAGTTATATGTATGGAATTGAAGTTGAAAATCAAAATTTTATTAGAAATTTAGAAGAATATCTTTATAAATTAGAAGATAAAAGAAAAAATGGAGAAATTGTAATAGGTTATTGGCAAATAAAAAGTCTTATAAAAGAGGTAATAGCACAATGCAAAATAAATTAGACAAAAATAAATTTTATGAACAATTAAAACAATTTACAAATAAATATAAACCAATTTTTATTATAATGCCGATAAATAACAATAGCAAATATTCAATTGTACTTGATGAAAATAGAATAGCACAAAAAATAACTCATGATTATACTTTACAAATATTTGATAGAACGGTATCAGGATATGAAAAGTATGTCTGTAAAGATATTCAATTTAATTTAATAAAAGAAAATATAAAAAGTGATTATCAACTATATAAATTTATAAATAAAAAAATAAACGAGGTGATAGTATGAATAAAGAAATAGAAGAAGCTATAAAAAGATTGAAAATATTAGAGTGCGATTGTATATATTTTGAAAATGGAAAATGTACATATAATAAAAATAAATGTCAAAGAGAGCAAGATATAGAAACAGTCTTAAAACACATAAAAAATTCAATACCTAAAGAAAGAATAGAAAAGATAGTAGAAGAATTACGAAAAGAATATGAATTATTATTAGAGCATCAAAGTGGACAAGAAAGCAATAGAACAAAATACCTAAAAGAAAAAATACATATGTGTCAAGAAATACTGGAGGGAAAATAGTATGTGTGAATGCTGTGAAGATATAAAATTCTTAAAACAAATATATGACAAAAGATTTAAGTTTTATGCAGAAGTTGTAACAAAATCAAAAGCTGGAATGACATCACATAGTAAATATCCTTTAAATTATTGTCCAATGTGTGGAAGAAAATTGGAAAAATAGGTCATACTACACTAAAGAGGTGTAATATGCAAGACAAAGAAATAATTGAAAAATGGAAACAAGGTTTAAGTAAAGACAAATTAGCATTAATGTATAAAAGACAATACAATCAGCAAATAAAAATAATAAGAAGTGAAGTAAGAAATAGACATGCAGGACGATTTATTACAAATTATGAGGCTTTAGCTTATGTTGAGAAGATAATTTATAAATATATAAAAGGAGATAAATAATGCGTGAAATAGAATTTAGAGCAAAAAAGAAAAAAACTGACACATGGGTTTATGGAAGTTTAATAGTATTAAAAACAAAATTAAAAGTACAAACACTCAATAGTGAAGTATTTACATATAAATATTCAATAAAATATTTAAATAAAAATGGTAAATATAGTATTTGCGAAGTAGAAGAGAATACAATAGGACAATATTTGGGAACAGGAGAATATGGAAGAATATATGAAAACATGAAACTTTACGATGAATACGCA
>CAOSZT010000241.1 GCA_948528155.1 uncultured Clostridia bacterium
ATAATTATTGACAAAATTTATATATTGGTGTACATTCTTATTAGATTATATTAGTTTTTTTTAATATAATCTAATAAGAATTAAAATTAATTCGTTTGAAAAACTATGATGTATAAAAAGAATAAATAGATAAAGTATTTGAGTGGATTAGAAAATTATTTTTCGTAAGAAAGATATAATCCCCTAAAAATGTGGAGGAAGTATATATGCGCCAAAACCTTCTTTTCAATATGTCATTTTCGGGAAACATGGTTTTTATCTTATATATTTTGACTTACCCATTAACAAAAAGATTTTTTTCATTAGAATGGAGATATCGAATTTTAAAAATTGCTATTGCCTTTTATCTTATTCCAATATCATTATGTAAGTATTTAATAATGGATGTCGTCCATAGCTGCTTTCCGCTGTTATGGGAGAAAATAAACCATTTATTAATAAACATGGATAGAAAGTACATCATTATTATCAATCAGGACTTTGTGAAACTTTCTTCAAGAGTCAGTTATATACTGGTGTTTCTTCTTATTATTGCGATTATTGCATGTACTATTTTACGAAAACACATTATCCAATACTGGAATTGGAAAAGCGTCTGCATGATTGGTTCTGAAAAACCGACAAATTTGGAACAGGAAATTTTTTATAAAATGAAGAAAGAAATGGGTATAAAAAAGAAAGTAGAACTAATTTGTTCTGAATATTGCAATTCGCCTATGACAAGTGGTATTTTATCTTTTATTCTAATATTTCCTAAGTGGACGGAAGATACAGAGGAAAATAAATATGAATATATGCTTCGGCATGAATTGGTACATATTAAGCATCATGATTTATTAATAAAATATATTGGATTATTAGTAATGGCTGTCCATTGGTATAATCCCTTTGTTTATATTATGTTTCATGAGATTTCGGTTATCAGTGAAATGTATTGTGACAGTATTGTAATTGGCGGAAAAGGAGAAGAAGAATGTAGGAAATACGGAGAGCTGATTTTAAAATTAGCCGTACAGAATAAATTTGCCAATAAACGGCAATTCTTTATTGGCATGGCAGATAGCAGGGATAAATGGGTATATAAAAGGAGGATTTTAGAAATGAAAAAGGCTAAGAAATACAAGGCGGTACTGCCTGCCGTTATGACAGTAGTTATATGTATGGTTGGCGGGATAACAACTTTTGCATATGATTCACCACAGATAATTTATAATGATACAGGTTATGATCTTGGAACAGATATTAATTTTGTAATCGAACCAGAAGGAACAAAGCGAGCAGAATTGCCGTCAGATTATTTTTTTGTAGATGATAATGGAAAGATTTATGATTTAAGCAAAATAGAAGAAAATAGCAGAATTCTTTGCAGACATGATTTTTCCATACATGGAACTTTGAACGACCATAAAAAAGATGGAAATGGGGGATGTGTAATAAATAGTTATGAAGCATGGCGTTGTTCTATCTGCTCTGCTGTAAAAACCGGGGAGTTAAAAAATACCGTAACTTATAAAACATGCCCGCATTAATTAAATGGAAGGAAAGAATCTGATGAAAAAAAATTATGGTTTGACGAACACAGAACTGCAAATTATGGAACTGTTATGGACAGCACAGGAACCAATGTCATTCAGGGAGATTATGGATGTTGCTGTAAATGACTGGAAAAAAACATGGAAAGTACAGACTTTGAATACATTTTTGCTTGGTTTGCAGAAAATGGGACTGGTCGGAACAGACAGGGGAATGTCATCTTATAATGTGTATTATGCTTTGTGTACAAAAGAACAGCATATTCATAACTGGACAAAAAAAATGGTGGCTGAATGTTATGGAAATTCGTTTTCCCGTTTTGTCGCAGCTTTTATTGGAGATGGAAAGTTGTCAGAGGAGGAGGCAGATGAACTGAGGAAGTTATTGTAAAGGCAAATACGATAAAATCAGGATAAATTAAAATGCCAAAAACTTTATGGACAAATTGGTTAGATATTAGCAAATATTTATGGAGTAATTATCTGCTAATGAGGAACGATTGATTTAACTTTTATTATTAAAGACCTGAGAGATATACAGTATAAAGCAGGCAATCTTTCAGGATATGTTAAATATAGTTGGATATTTTTATTGACATAATAGAAATATAATATTACTCTACGCATATGTAGAACAAAGGAGGGTAGCGAGGAAATTTTTACAAATTATATGTGATGAAAGGGACTTGTGAGTAAAAAGTTTGCGCTGCTTAAGAAGCCCGTGAACCCCAGTAGGTTCCGGACTCATCCTGCTGTTCCTGAATTATCTGCGTTATGCATAATTCTGGCT
>CAOSZT010000242.1 GCA_948528155.1 uncultured Clostridia bacterium
GCATTAATTATTTTGTTATTTGGATTTTTTATTTATAATGTTTCTGGAAAAAATGAAGCTGATGAAGATATAAAAAATAAATCTTTGGCTGAAATAAAATTTTTAGAAGGTAAATTTTTGGATTTATTTAATAAATTAAATAATATAAGTTTTGAAAATTATACAATTTCAAGTATTAAGATAAAACAAGAAAAATCACAGAAAAAGTCATCAAATGAAGGAAGTAGTTCAGAACAGTCAGAAAGTAGTGAAGATTCTGGTAGTTCAGGAGGATCAGAGAAATCAGGCGGATCTGGAGGAGATTCTGCTCAATCTGGGCAAAGTTCAGAAGGAGAAAATGAAGCTTCTGAAGAGGATAATAAAAAATTTGAATTAGAGGAAAAAGGTGTTTTAACACAAGATTCAGAAATTGATTGGAATTATATTAAAAACGAAGTTGAGAAAATATATACATCATTATATTCAACAACTTTAGACTTATATCAAACATCAAATAATCAAGAAGATATTATTAATTTTAATAAAGAGTATGATAATTTAACAAAGGCTGTGAAAGATGAAAATAAAGAAGATACATTAATGGAATTATCAATACTTTATGATTATTTACCAAAGTTTATTGATAAGTGTACTGAAGAAGATAAATCAAAAATAGTTATAAAGACCAAAAATGATATTTTTAAGGCATATAGTGTTTTAGATAAAGAGGATTGGGGAGGAATTTCACAAAATATAAATAATGCTAGGCAAAATTTTACAAAATTAGTTACTAATATAAATACTAAAGAAAAAGGAAATCAATATAATATTAATAAAGCTTATATTATGATAAATGAGCTACAAAATGCTGTAGTTTTAAAGGATAAGGAAGTTTTTTTAATAAAATATAAAAATTTAGTAGAAGAATTACAAAATATATGATATAATTTTTTAAGAGTAAATTGAATAGTCGCTGGTAAATTCCGAAAGGAACTACGAGAGGAAAGTCCGGGCTCCATAGAGCAATGATGCTAGATAACGTCTAGTGGGGGCGACCCTAAGGAAAGTGCAACAGAAAATAACCGCCTCTAGCTTTTGTTCTAGGAAATGAAAGTTTCTGATGTTCGTTTGTTAGAGTAGAGGTAAGGATGAAAAGGCGAGGTAAGAGCTCACCGCTTTTATGGTGACATAAAAGGCTGTGTAAACCCCATCTGGAGCAACACCTTAAAAAGGAGATTAAGTCTGCTCGACACCTTCTTAATTTGTGTGGCTTGAGATATGTAGTGATATATATCCTAGATAAATGACTATTTTTGATGACAGAACCCGGCTTACAGATTTACTCTTTATTTTATTATTAAATAATCAATTTTTTAAAATCTAAAGGCAAATCGCATGTAAAATCCATAAGTTTTTCTGTGATAGGGTGTAAAAAACTTAACTTAAAACAATGTAAAGCTTGTCTACTAATAGAATTAGAAATAGTGCCATATAAAGAATCTCCAACTAAAGAGTGTCCAATTGCTGACATATGAACTCTAATTTGATGTGTTCTACCAGTTTCTAAAGTGCATTTTAGTAAACTATAATTATTATATTCTTTTAAAACTTTGTAATGTGTTATAGATGGTTGTCCATCTTTTGAAATACATCTTTCAATAATGCTATTTTCTTTTCTTGCAATTGGTAAATTTATTGTTCCAGTTTTTTCTTTAAATTTTCCATTACATATAGCAAGATATTCTTTTTTGAAAGTTTTTTCTTTCATTTGACCAATTAAATGTTCTTGTATGTATTCACATTTTGCAAATATTACTAAACCAGATGTGTTTAAATCTAATCTATTTACTGGTCTGATTTTCTTATTTAAGCATATAGTATTAAAGTAGAATTTTATGCCATTACATATAGAGTTAGAGTAATGTAAAATTGATGGATGTATTGCTATCCCAGAGGGTTTGTTAATTATTAAAAACCATTCATCTTCATAGATTATTTTTAAGTCCATTTTTTTAGGAAGTATGTTTGTAGAGTTTTCTTCATATCCAAAGTCTATTGCTAAAATATCTTCTTTTTTTGCTAAAATTCGCGTATCACAAGTTTTTCCATTTAATGTAATTTTACCTAAGTTTATTAATTTATGTAATAGTCTTGAGGAAATCTTTAGTTCATTTTGTAGTATTTGATTTATTGTTGTGTTATTTTTTACTGTGTATTTTAATTTCATATGTTGTTGTATGATTTATTTAATAACTTAAATAATCATAAACTCCTTTCTTTTTTTATTTTTAAGCCTTTGTTGTTTCATATAAAAATAATTAGTTTATCAAGTTTTTTT
>CAOSZT010000243.1 GCA_948528155.1 uncultured Clostridia bacterium
TCTATATATAGTAGGGCAAAAATATTTTAATTTTTGTCCTAGTTTAAAAAAGAGCGGAATAAAATCCGCTCAAAATTTATGAAAAGAGTAGGTGGGAAAAAATGGAAGAAGAAAAAAGATTTAAAATTTATAAAGTAATAATGATAGTAGTAATATCAGTTTTTATTACTTTTATGGTAACATCAATAGCTTTATATACTTATTTTTCAAATAATCCTTTTACAATTTATTCTAGTACATCAAATTCCAATGATATAACTAAATCATTACAAAAATATAGAGAAATAATAGATAAATATTATCTAGGAGAAGTTGATGACAATAAATTACAGGAAGGAGCTATAAAGGGCTATATAGAAGGTTTAGGAGATCCATATACAGAATATATTTCAAAAGAAGATATGGAAGATTATTTGGATGATACAATGGGAAATTTTGTTGGAATAGGTATATATATGATACAAAATACACAGTATGATAAAATACAAGTATTATCAACAATAAAAGGCAGTCCAGCTGAGAAGGTAGGAATACAAGCTGGAGATTTAATAATAAAAGTAGATGGTATAGAATATAAAGCAACAGATATGACAACAGCTTCTAATAATATAAAAGGTGAAGAAGGAACATCTGTTACAATTGAAATATTAAGAGGAAGTCAAAATTTAAAATTTGATATAAAAAGAGAAAAAGTAAAGGTTAATCAAGTAGAAGGCAAAGTTCTTACAGACAATATTGGTTATATTCAGTTTACCTCATTTGATGAAACAACTGCTGAAGACTTTAAAGTTAAATTTGAAGAATTAAATAAACAAGGAATAAAATCATTAATAATAGACCTTAGAAATAATGGTGGAGGAATTGTAGATCAAGCTTTAGAAATCACAGATTTTATGACAGAGAAAAATGATGTATTATTATATGAAGTTGATAAAAATAATAATGAGACTGTTAGAAAAGCTAAAAATGACCCTATAATAAAAATGCCAATAATTATTTTAACTAATGAGAATACAGCAAGTGCTTCTGAAATTTTAGCTGGAGCATTAAAAGATCTAGGAAAAGCTAAAATAGTTGGAACTACAACTTATGGTAAAGGTGTAATTCAACAAATTTTAAAATTAAATGATGGTAGTGGAATGAAAGTTACAATTGAAGAATATCAAACTCCAAATAGAAACAAAATTAATAAAGTAGGTATTGAGCCAGATGAAAAAGTAGAATTACCTGAAAGTGTAGAAAGTGTATTAAATGTTAAAGAAGAAGAAGATACACAATTGAAAAAAGCAATACAAATGCTAAAATAAAGGAGGAAAGTTTTTAAAAATGAATTTAGCAAATAAATTAACAATTTTTAGAATAATACTTGTACCAATAATGGTAATAATACCTTTTCTGGGAATATCTGGAGAAATATTTGGTATTCCAATTATGTATTTAATATTGGATTTAATTTTTATTATTGCTTCTATTACTGATAAATTAGATGGTTATATTGCTAGAAGTAGAAATCAAGTTACTACTTTTGGAAAGTTTTTAGATCCTTTAGCAGATAAGATATTAGTACTTGCTGCTATGATTTTGCTTGTTGAATTTGGCAAATTACCTGCTTGGATTCCAGTTATTGTACTTACTAGAGAGTTCGCTGTTTCTGGATATAGGTTATTAGCTGTTGAAAAAGGCGGAAAAGTAATTGCTGCTTCTTTTTGGGGAAAATTGAAAACAGTTACACAAATGATTGCTATAATTTTAGCTTTTATTGATGTAAATTCTTTTGGAGAATGCTTTAAAGGTAATTTGTCAGGAACTTCTTTTATATTAAACTTGATTGTTTCTGTAATTATGATTGTTCAAGTAGTAGCTACTGTTTTTTCTGGGTATGATTATTTGAAAAATGGGAAAGATTTGCTTAAAGATTAATTGTACATAAAAGTTAAGTTTAGGTGCTAATTAATATCCGCAAAAGAAATATAATATATTATTTTTTCTTCATTCTCAAATGCTAACAGTTTGTAAATAAAATTTTGCGGTACAGTTGCTCCACAAATTTTATTTACAACTGTAACATGTTAGTCCACACATTTATTACTAAAAAATAATATCTTATAGTCTATTGCTATTCTACAGATTTAAAATTTGACTGGAACTGTAACCATTAAAAAATACGGTAAAAAAAATTTCAAGTTTATCTTGACAAAATTAAAAATCTATTTTAATAT
>CAOSZT010000244.1 GCA_948528155.1 uncultured Clostridia bacterium
TAATAAAGATAAAGATTTAAAAAATCATAGCATTATGACAAGTAGAATTAGTATTATAAATACTTGTATAAAATATAAAATTCTTTCAAAAGAATTAAATTTGCAATTTAATGAAAAAATAGATAAAATACTTATTAAAAATATAAAATTACTAAAAAAATGTAATTATGTAGAAGATAAACTATATCTAATATAAATTAAAAGGAACTGTAAAAAATAAAAAATCATTGAATTTACATACATATTTTCAATGATTTTTGTTCTTATAATTTACAATAATATATTTTGTACAGCACTTTTAATTTTTTATATGATATAAAAATGTATTCAAAAAATAATAAAACTAATTCCTAAAGTATAATACAAATCAATCCACCAGATCCCTCATTAACAATACGTTCCAAAGTTTCCTGAAGTTTAAGCTGAGCTTCCTCTGGCATTTTAGAAAGTTTAGTTTGAAGACCCTCATTAACAAGTTCATTTAAACTTTTACCAAAAATATTAGACTCCCAAATTTTAGTAGGGTCATTTTCAAAACCAGAAAGCAAATAATTAACCAATTCTTCTGACTGTTTTTCAGAACCAACAATAGGAGAAACCTCTGTTGTAACATTAGTCCTAATCATATGAATACTTGGAGCAGTAGCTTTTAATTTAACACCAAATCTAGATCCTTGCTTAACCATTTCAGGCTCATCTAATTGAAGTTCATCAATTGAAGGAGTAACAATACCATAACCCTTTGCATTAACCTCTTCCAAAGCATAAGCGATTTTATCATACTTTTTCTTAGCAACAGAAAGTTCAGAAATAATGCTAAACAAATCACCTTCATTTTCAACAGAAACACCAGTAATCTCAGTCAAAACCTTATAAAATAAATCCTCTTTAACATCAACCTGAATTTTAACATTTCCAGAGCCAAGTTCAATATTAGTAATAGAAGTCCTAGAAATAATTTCTGTCTGGCTTATTTTTTCAGTACAATTAGAAATATCCTTTAAAACATGAATATCAGAAAAAGCATCTTTAATCTCGTTAAATAACTGACTTTTTATTGGATGATTAAAATCTAAACCATCAATCCAACGAGGAAACTTAATAGCAATTTTTTGTGCAGGAAATTCATATAAAAGTTTTGAAAAGATATTATTAATATCATTTAGATTAAGATTAGCACAATTTATAGGTAAAACACTAGTATTATATTTTTCCATTAAATTTTGAGCAAGTTCTTGAGTATAATCAGAAGAAGGATCTTCTGAATTCAACAAAATTATAAAAGGTTTATCTAAAGCCTTTAACTCAGAAACAACTCTTTCTTCTGCCTTTATATAATCTTCTCTTGGAATATCTGTAACACTACCATCAGAAGTAACCAAAATACCAATAGTTGAATGCTCCTCAATAACCTTTTTAGTACCAATTTCAGCAGCGGTTTCAAAAGGAATTTCATCTTCAGACCAAGGAGTTTTAACCATTCTAGGCATATCATCCTCTAAATAACCAATACTATTAGCAACTAAATAGCCAACACAATCAACAAGTCTAGTTTTAAACTTCAAATTATTATCTAAAGTAATCTCAATAGCCTCATTTGGAACAAACTTAGGCTCAGTAGTCATTATAGTTCTACCACCAGCACTCTGAGGTAACTCATCTTTTGCCCTTTCTTGCTTATATTCATTATCGATATTTGGAATAACAAGTAAATCCATAAAATTCTTAATAAAAGTAGATTTACCAGTACGCACAGGACCTACAACACCTACATAAATATCACCATCAGTTCTTTTTGCAATATCCTGATATAAATTTGAACTTTCCATCTATATACCTCCCTTTTTAATTTACAAATTCTTTAAATTTACAATGTGAAACAAATAAAAACTTTAATTTTATGATAGCAAAGCAAAATTAGCTTGGCGGATAAAAATTCAGAAAATTTAAAAAGTTTGTACCACATAACTTTAATTAATTTATATGGTGTTATTACAAAGTATATGACAATATTAAAAAAAAAATTGCCAAACTTATAAAAATGTGATAGAATTATTTTATTAAACAATACGACAATTTAATGAAAAATAAATAGAAATATTGTTTTATTAAAGTATTTAGCAACAAAATAAAGATTTAGAATAATATATACTAATAAATATTAATACTTAAAAAATTTGATACGATATAATAAATATTATTTGTGGATATAA
>CAOSZT010000245.1 GCA_948528155.1 uncultured Clostridia bacterium
TCACTCCACTATTATATTTAACTTCAGCAAATATAACGGAATTAGTATTTTTGTCCATATAAAGATTATCTACTCTACCTTTATATTTGTCATCTTTTCTATTTATATTTAACTCTTCTTCTAATGCTATTAGATCAATATTGTCCCAATATTTTTTTACTGCTTTATTAATTGAAGTATAATAAAAATTAGATAACAGTTTTTCTTGAAATATTTTTTCTTTTTGTCCACCTATATGGCTTGCATGTAGTATAACTTCTTTTTCTATCCAATCTATTACTTTTCTTAATGTAACAGTATCTAATTTTTCATAATTTAATAAATAATCACTTTTATAAATTGTAGGCTTGCTCATTGTTCCAATACTTGATAAAGTATCTACAATTTTATGTTCTATTTTACATGTTTCTTTTAATCCTTCTATATTAAGTTTGTATGTAGGTTTTGCTTTTTTTAGTTTTTCACATTTAAGTTCCTTTTTTAACTTTTCTATTCTTTCTTGCTCAAACTGAGTCAATTCACCTTTTCTACCATGATTAACTGTAAAACCATTCAAACTAACCATAACATATGGATTTAAATTCTGAATTAAGTCCTCTTTTTCATATTTAAAAATATCTTGAATATAATTTTTACATTTATTTAATATAGCTCTATTACCTGTAATATTGAATATACCTTTTGGAATTACTATTTTTTCTTCTTCTTTTTTTATCTCAAAAATCTTTTCTCCAAAGTAATAAATTAAAATATTCCCTTCATCTATAGGTCTAAAATTATCATTTAGTTTTTTGTCTTCTAATATAATTTTTTTTGCTTCTTCAAATTTCATAAATTTTTACCTCCTCTTATAAAATAGCACTAATAATTTGCAACTATAATCTCCCCCTACAACTTACTATACATCTTTCAAACTACAAAATTGTAAGTTGTCGCTGACATTAGCCTTATTATTTCTTTACAATTATATTTTTATCTTCTATCAATCCCATTCCTATTATTTTTACTTGCTCTTTGTCTTTATTGCTTTTTACATATATTCTAGCATCACTAGGTATCCCTCTAAACATCTCATAATATTTTGGAAGAGTATTATTCTTTATACTATAATAATCGTCTTCTAATACATTATCAAAAATAAATTGCCTAATATCTATTTTTTCTAAATTATTACAGTCTTTAAACATTCTATATGTTGTACATATATCACCAGTTGTTCTAAAACTAGATAAATCTAATTCTTTTATATTTTCCATATATCCAAAAGTCAACTCAAAATCTTCTACATTAGTAGTATCAAAGTGTTTTAATGATAATTTTTCTATACTTTTACATTCAAAAAACATTTCACACATATTTGTAAGTTTTTGTGTATTAAATGACTCTAGCTTTATTTCTTGCAATTTGTAACAACAGCCAAACATATCTTCCATATCGGTTACATTGCTTGTATCAAACATACTTAAATCAAGCTTTGTTATATTTTCTAAGTCAAAAAACATAAAACTCATATCAGTAACATTTGAAGTATTAATGTTATCAAATTCAATCTTTTCTAAATATTTTAAGTTAAATATTTGGCTCTCTGAATTGCGAAATAAATTTGCGCTATCTGTTGGTAAATTTATTACATTAGGACTTGCTATATAAAGTATATTGTTCAAGCCTTCTCGTTCTATCCACCCTTTAATATATCCTCCATTATTATAATCTGAAAAGTCATATTGTTGTATTGCGTTATTGCATTTATTCTCGATTTCAGATTTAGAACTTTTTATAAAATGTATCTCTTTCAATTCAAATCGCATTGCATTAAAACCTACTAAATAGTTTGTTTTATTATTCACTTGTTACCTCCTAATATTTTTAATTTTTCTTTTTTATCATTATAACATATTAATTTTTTAAATGTTATCAGAAAATATAAACTGTGAAAAGCATTGAGTATGTAGTTTTTCAAGTTACAATAACAAAATATCATTTCAATTTCAAAAATCTTTCTCATCGACAACTTACTATCTGTTGGGATAATTATATCAGTTTTTCATTATAAAAACAATACCTATAAAAAACAAGAGATATTTATACCTTGTATAATATAATCATCAATTAAAATTGATATATTATACATACCTTTCT
>CAOSZT010000246.1 GCA_948528155.1 uncultured Clostridia bacterium
AATTCGCAGATTTAAACACTTTGTCATAAAAAGATGTAAACTCATCTCTATCGCATACCAAGTAAGTATTGTGCTTTTCTAATACTGCAATCAGTTCTTCTAAATCACGAACTGAACGAGTAACTCTATCTAGCTTGTATGCTACAATATAGTTAATTTTGCCTTTCTTCATATCAGATAACATCTCTTGAAATGCTGGTCTGTGTTCCATATCCTTTGCACTTATTCCAGCATCTTCATACACCTTAAATACTTCGTATTCTTTAAATTTACAAAGCTGTAATAGTTTTTCCTTTTGTTCGCCTAAACTAAATCCGTTCTCTGACTTGATCTTCTGTACTTACTCTAATATAAATTCCTGCTACTTTCTTTTCATCATTCATTATTAAATATCCTCCTTCCAAAATTGATGATAGAAAGGCACTATAAAAAGTGTCACATAGCAATTTGCAATTAGCATTTGACTATTGACACTTTTAGAATTTTACAATTTATTTATATTAACTTATTTTTAATATCACAAATAAATCAATATAGTATAATTTTTAAAAACTCTAAAATTATCAATGCCTTGCTATGTAATCTTTTAATTGAGATAACGGATACTTGTTTCTCAAATCATTCACATAAAAATAATCGTGTTCATTAAAGAATAAATAAAGATTATTTTTAATTACTAATCTATGGGGCTCTACATATGCTAAATTGCTATGTTCAATAACTCTTAATGAGCCTTGATAAATTTTAGGTTTTTCTTTTCCTTTTAATTTTAATTGGCACGCCCACTCAATTTTAGAATTTAATTCTTTACTAATATTGATTTGTTTCTTGATTATGTTTAACATAATATCACACCTTTCCGAAAATTTCAATACTTAGGCACGAAAAAAATCGACCTTTTACAGTCGATTTAATCGTTTTTTCGTCTGGTGCGACGATATTATCCTTTGGTGCCATTGGCGTAGATATCTACAACTTTTTTGGCTCTCTTGACGATTGATACAAATATCAATCAATTTATTATCTTTACTTTAACATAATTCTCATAATTTTGCAAGTAATATTTAATTTTATAATAGAAAATACCAGATACTCTTGAATAGAATACCTAGTATTTTCTTTTTTATTGGCAATTTAAATAAATTAGGTATAGTAAATTTGAAAATTGCATAATTGAAGTTATGTTATCTGATAGTTCATCCCGATAGATAGAATTGAGTATTCTTTGATATAGCTCACTGTTCTTTATAAGTCCACTAATATTTACTTTAGGATGTTTTTCTTCTACCCAGATGCCATTGTCTTCAAAATAAGTACTAGGTTCAGAAATAATTTCGAATACACAATTCATTACCACATCCATATTGATACTAAATCCAATAGATTGTAAATATTCGCTATCTTCTGACTTCTTTACCATAATTACAGGATGACTTATGAGGCTATACATCAAGCAACTTGCTATAATAAAACTGTCTGGTTTTCCAACAATCCTGGTGTTACAAATCCAATTAACCTTGTCTGAAAAGGAAATTAGATATTCAAGACTTGTATCTATACCAACTAACGATTCATCTTTGAGTTTGCTTAATGTTTCCTTAACATGTCTATCTACTAAGTCAATATAATACTTATCTTGTGTTTTTAGCTCTTGAAGCCTCTTATTCTTGCCATCTGCTCTCTGTTTCTCATCTTTGTCAGCGGCTTTGGACATTAGTACAAGTCCTGCGATTGTGTATAGTACACAAATTGCAACAAGGCTTAGGTTTGTCCATATAGAAATATCCATCGTATCCGAAATAGTCGCCATAACAGTTGATATGGTTGCAGATACTAAAAGCAACCAGATTACAAAAGCAAACCAACCCCAATTTTCTTTAAAGAATTGTTTTAGTTTCCGTTTCTTCATGCCAATACCTCCTGAAAAAATTTTTTTTACTATGTTTGTATATACTTAACCTGTAAAACAGGATTAAAAAGAAATTAACATAAGCATTTTATCATTTTTTATTGATATTTTCAACCGTTTGCTTGAAAAATTTTTACACATAAATCAATTCACTAAAAACAATTTCTTCTGCTTGTGCTTTAATAGAGTCGAGTAGAGAGCTTCTATAAAATAATAAATTCTACT
>CAOSZT010000247.1 GCA_948528155.1 uncultured Clostridia bacterium
TCACTAGAAAATAACTTAATAAACAAAATATCATCTATTTTTTGTGATTTTGATAATTTTTTAAGAAAAAAAATATATGATTTTATTTTCAAAATAATAAATATACTGTAAAAAAAACCTTGAAATATATAAATTCAAGGTTTTTTATTTTTCACAGTACTTATATAGATTTATTTTATAAACAAACTTCTAATTTTTTTAATTAAATAATGACTTCCTCCATCACTATTATTTTGTACATTTTCAACCATACTAATAATTAGCAAATCTTTGTTATTATTATTTATAGTAAAACAATTAAACCAACCCAATGTTCCACTTTCACTATCTTCCATTGAATTTTTTAATTCAGCTGTTCCTGTTTTTCCAGCAATAGTAATACCATTTATTTTCATATCATTTGCTGTTCCTTTTGGATTTTCTACTACTTGTATCATAGCATTTTTTACTATTTTTGTAGCTTCTGGTGTAAAAACATTTTCTTTTAAATATTCTGTACTTACATTTTCTTTGTATTCTATATAAGGTTTTACCATATTTCCATTATTTGCAAATGCTGAATAAATTGATGCCATATGTATTGGATTTACTAATATATCACCTTGTCCATATCCAGAATCTGCTAGTTTTTTCTCTGTTGCCATAGCTTTTTCTGTACTTGATGAGCTTGAATATTGTGATTTTCTAAGAGTTAGTGGAAATTCCAATTGTTCATTAAAACCTAATTTGTCTAAACTTTCACACATTGTTTTACTTCCTATCTGCATCGCTGCTTGTGCAAAAAATATATTATCTGAATGTATTATAGCATTTTTTACATTTTTATCTTCATTATATGCTGTTAAAGTCGTTATATAATCACTTCCCCAACTCTTGTCTTTTTGCCAACTTAAACCTGAATATAAAAATGTTGTATTTTCTGTTATCTTTCCTGTGGTTAGCCCTATTCCTGCTGTAATACTTTTAAATGTTGAACCTGGACAATATGCTTGTATAAATCTATTATATAGTGGTTTATTTTCATTATTATTTAACTCTTGCCACTGTTCATTTGAAAATCCTAATATAAAATCATTTGAATTATATGATGGTGTACTTACTGTTGCTAATAATTCTCCTGTTTTTGGATTCATAACAACAAAAAGTCCTTTATCTTCTTTCATTTGATTATATAATGTTTTTTGAATATTACTATCTATTGTTAATTTTACATCTGTTCCATCTTTTTTATCTTGTTTTATTAAAGTTGCTAATCTACTACCATTTTCATCTTCTATATAAATTTCATTACCATCTATTCCTCTTAATATATCTTCATATGCAAGTTCTAGTCCTGATTTTCCAATTATACTTTCAGAGCCATACCCTTTTTCAGCTTTTTCTTCTAATTCTTTTTCATTTATTTGTTGTACATATCCTATTAAATGTGCTGTTTCTTCTCCTAATGGATATACCCTCGCATTTTTACTTTGTATCATTATACCAGAAATTTCTAATAGCTTCTCTTTTAATTCTGTATTTTCTGAAGAGATTTTTTTAATAGGTACAAATGTGTCATCTTTTACATAAGAAGCTGAAATTTGTGTTTTTATATAATTTGTTGAAACACCTATTAATTCTGATATTTTTGAAATATTTTCTTCTTTATTTTCTCCTAATTTTCCTGGTACAATTCCAATATTTAAAATAGCTCCATTTATAGCTAAACCTCTTCCTTCTCTATCTAATATTTCTCCTCTCTTTGCTGGTATTGTAGAAATTCTAACTTTATCATTTTTTCTCAATTTTGGAAATATCATACTTGTTGACCAGTTTATTTTATATTGTCTATGTTCTTTTACTATTTTTACAGTATTTGAAAAATCTATTTTTCCCGCTGCTGTATACATATCTTGATTATATTTTACTTTTATTATTTTATTCTCTTTTTCTTTATCTATAATTTCTATATCTATATTTACTGCATCTATTCCTTCATATATATTTTTGTTTCTTTTCACAAAATCTTCCTGTGATATTTCTGATTTTGTCTTTTCAGATGTTAAATTATACATTTCTTCATATTTATGTTCATTTAATAATGCTATATATGTTTTTAAAATGTCTTCTGGCTTCTCTTTTGTAATATTTTT
>CAOSZT010000248.1 GCA_948528155.1 uncultured Clostridia bacterium
TTCGAATGTTTCAATTAGTGTATCTGCATAATTTACTTTATTATCAATAACTCTTGCAAATTCTCCTTTATATTGTGGATATAAAGAATTAAATACTTTTTCAATTTCTTCTGCGTGATTATGATTTTTTGCAAATATAATCGTTTTTCCGTATCTTATCTCCACCCTCAACTTTTAATCCTTTTTCCATTAAAGTTTCTAATATTTTCTTTATCGTGTCTTTATTGAATAGCCAGGAATTAATTGCTGAAGAACCTATTTCTTCTTTTACACTCTCATCTTCTTCAAATAAGTTTTCATATTCTTCTTTCTCTTCCTCTTTTAGTTCACTATATTTTATTCCTCTTTCAATGAATTTTGTTGTTGTTTTTATGTTGTGATAGTCTACTAAATATCCATCTTTAATTGCTTCTTCATATTCATACGCAAATGTAGGTACATTATTTTCTAATTCAAAAAAATTATATGTATTTTTATCTACGTCATTTCTTGGTGTAGCTGTTAGTCCTACTAATAATCCATCAAAATACTCAAATATTGCTTGATATTTTTTGTATATACTTCTATGTGCTTCATCAACAATTATCAAGTCAAAATGTCCTGGTGTAAATAGTTTTTTACCATTTTTGCATTTTACACTATCAATACTGTTCATCATTGTTTGATAAGTACAAAATACTATTCTTGAATCTTCTGGATCATCTTTTGAATTTAGTAAATTACAACAAGACACATCTGATAGTAGCTTAACAAAATTCTTTTTTGCTTGTTTTACTAGTTCTGTTCTATCTGCTAAAAATAAGATATTTTGTACCCACCCTTTTCCTGTTAATACATCTACAAGAGAAATTGCTGTCCTTGTTTTTCCTGTTCCTGTTGCCATTACTAATAATGCTTTTCTGTGTTTATTTTCATAAGATTCGCATACTCTTTTGATTCCCTCTAATTGATATGGTCTATCTGTTATCTTGGTATCTATAAATATATGCTCTAAACTTTGTTTTGACTTTCTTCTATTTACTAATCTTTGTAATTCGTCTTGTGTATAGAATCCTGAAACTCTTCTTTCTGGATAGTCTAAATTATCCCACATATAAATTTCAATACCGTTTGTATAATAAATAACAGGTCTTTGTCCGTATTTTTGTTCTAAACAATCTGCATAAAGGCTAGCTTGTTGTTTTCCTTCGTGTGCATTTTTGCTTGTTCTTTTTGCTTCAACTACTGCAAGTGGTAATCCATTTTTTCCAAATAAAACATAATCTACATATCCTATACCTTGAGCATTTTTCATTCCTTCAATTTCTAATTCTTTTGTCATATTTTCTGAAAAATCCCAACCTGCAATTTGTAATTCTAAATCTATAAACTGTTTTCTTGTTTCGTATTCTGATAAATCTTTAATAACAAATTCTTTACTTTCTGACTTTTCTTCCCTTGCTTCTGTTAGTTGTTTTCTTAATTCTTCATTTTCTCTTAATGTTTCTTCTAATTTCTTTGTTTGTTCTTCTAATTCTTTTTCTAGTTTTTCTCTTTCTTCCTGTTTTAGATTTTCATTTTCTTCTTGCTCTAATAAACTAACATTAAATTCTACATCTTCATAGTTCTTGTCATAAGTAAAGTAAATCCATTTCATAAAGTCAAATAAACATTTTAATACTAGAATTGCTTCATCTCTTGAAACTTTACAATGACTATGCACAACAAAATTTCCTTTTTTTACTATAAATCCTATTTCTTTTCTTACATCTTCGTTTACTATATTTTTAAAAGTTATTGTATGTATTAATGCAGATAAATTACTTTGATAAGGCATTATAAACAATTTATCATTTGCATATAACCACTTAACAGCTAATTCTAATGCTTTTCTACTAAGCATTACACAACTTACTGTATTTGTTTTTAATTCTTTTTCTGCTTCCATACAAGCCTTTGCAAAACTTGTAAATGACTTGTTTTTATTTAAAAATTCAAAATTTGACATATTTTCTCCTAATTAAAATATTGATTCATCACTTCATTTTTTAATGTTTTTATTTCTTCTAAATTACGTTTTACTTGTTCCTTTTGTCTTTCTACCTTTTCTACTAACCTTGCAAATTCATTTTG
>CAOSZT010000249.1 GCA_948528155.1 uncultured Clostridia bacterium
AAAAAATTTTTATATATATCTATGAGTTCACAAATATATATAAAAATTTAGTTTTACTTAAATCTTTTTATAAAATTATCTATTTCTTCTAAAAATCCATTATTATTTTGAGTTTTAACCATTAAAGAAATAATTTGTTCAGTAACATCTGCAACTGGCATACTATTCATAGCTTTTCTTAATGCAAAAACTGTTTCTTTTTCTTTTTGTGTAAGTAATAAATCTTCTCTTCTAGTACCAGATTTATTAATATCAATTGCTGGGAAAATACGTTTTTCTGATAATTTTCTGTCCAAATGTACTTCCATATTACCAGTACCTTTAAATTCTTCAAAAATAACATCATCCATTCTACTACCTGTATCAATTAAGGCAGTAGCTAAAATAGTTAAACTTCCTCCATATTCAATATTTCTAGCAGCGCCAAAAAATTTCTTTGGTTTATGTAATGCTGCAGGATCTAAACCTCCTGATAGTGTTCTTCCAGATGATGGTATTGTTAAGTTATATGCACGTGCAAGTCTTGTTATACTATCTAAAAGAATAACTACATCTTGTCCTTGTTCAACTAATCTTTTTGCTCTTTCAAGTACCATTTCAGCAACTTTAACATGATGTTCTGGTAATTCATCAAATGTTGAATATATTACCTCTCCATTAATTGAACGTTTCATATCTGTAACTTCTTCTGGTCTTTCGTCTATTAGTAGGACTATTAATTTTTCTTCTGGATTATTTGTTGATATACTATTTGCAATTTTCTTTAATAGTGTTGTTTTACCAACTTTTGGTGGAGCAACTATCATTCCTCTTTGTCCTTTTCCTATTGGAGACATTAAATCTATTATTCTCATTGCATATTCAGTACCTTTTGTTTCCAATTTTATTCTTTTATTTGGGTATATTGGTGTTAATTCATCAAATCGTTTTCTTCTTGCTGCTTTTTCTGGTGATTCTCCATTAACTTCTCCAACAAATATTAATGATGGGAATCTTTCTCCTTCTTTAAACCTTGATATACCTTTTATTACATCACCTGTGTCTAACTTAAATCTTCTTATTTGAACAACTGATATATATACATCTTTTTCACTTGATAGGTAATTTTCTCCTCTTAAAAAACCATATCCATCTGGTAATATATCCAAAATTCCTTCAACTATTTCATCACCTTCATTTGTAAGTTTATATCCTGATAGTTCTTGGCAATTATCTGTATTTTTTTTACTTTTATTGATATTATCATTAATAGTATTTGTATTTTTTATAGTATTATCTGTATTATCATTTATACTATCATTGTTTAATACTTGATTTAATACATTTATTAAATCTTCTTTTTTTAATTTTGAAATGTTTTTAATATTATTTTCTTTTGCTAATTCTTTTAATTCAATCAATGTTTTTTCTTCTAAATTTATCATATTTCCTCCTAAAATTTATATATTTTTTGTATTGTTTGGACTAATAGTATTTAATTTTTTATGGGATTTTTTTACGAATAATAAAATACTTTTTATATTATAACACAATTTTCCAGAAAAAGGAAGACTTTATTTTTACCCTATTTTATCTTTTTATTTATTTTCTAACCACATTTAATATTATTATAAAAATATGACTAAAAGGTATGCAATTTTTTATTACATACCCCTATCTATATAAATTTTTTCATTAGGATAATACATCTCTAATTTTTCTCTTGCCATTTGCTCAATAAATTCCTTAGAATTTACATTTTCTTTTTCGGCAATAAGTTCTTTATTATAAATTTGTTGTTCATCTATTTTACTTGCAAGTTCTTTACTATTTGCACTATATTGATTCATTACTTTTTGTTGATTTATTATAGTAAATATAGCATATATTAATACTATTAATGTTAATAATCTTTTATATAGTTTTCCATTTTTCATAAGTATCTCTCCAGTCTAAAATAACGGTATAATATATTTTTCTACTTTTTTTTCAAAAATCCTTCACAATTTACAAAAAAAATTGTAATTTAGGTATTAATTTTCTTTTTTTGTGATTTTAAAATATTTTTTATTTTATTTTGACTATTTATTTTACATTTTGTAATATTTATGGTAATAAATTTTAT
>CAOSZT010000250.1 GCA_948528155.1 uncultured Clostridia bacterium
GAATATGATAACAGGATATATTGAGCCAACAGAAGGCGAAATATTAGTAGAAGGCCCTAGTTTGACACTTAATAAAATAAAAAATAGTTAATAAAGCCTGAAATATTGGCTAAAATTTTTGTCAATTTTTTCTTCTTTTTTTCTTGCTTTGTTCTGCTTTGTTTGATATAATATAAAAAAACGAATGGAGAAATATTAATATGTATCTAAGAAAATATACAGATAAGAGAATAAATAAAACATATTTATCTATTGCCCGTGGTTATCAAAATAGTGAAGGAAAAACTAGAACTGCTATTGTACAATATTTGGGTTCTTTAGAAGAATTACAAAAACAATATGATGACCCTATTGCTCATTTTAAAGAAGTTATCAAGACAATGAATGAAGAGGAAAAAAACAAAGATTTACCTATGAATATTAATTTAAATAAGACTGAAAAACTTTCTACTCAAAAGCTTATCGCTAGGAAAAATTTTGGATATTCTGCTTTTTCAAAAATTTATCACGAACTTGATATTCCTAATTTTTTTAAAACTAAATTTTCTACTTTAAAAATCTCTCCTAATAAACTCAATAATATTTTTAAATTTTTAGTTTATGGTAGATTAATTTGTCCTGACTCTAAAAAGGGTACTTATGAAAATAAAGATATGTTTTTTGAAAACACTGACTTTTCTTTAAAAGATGTTTATCGTTTTCTTTCATATATTGAGCCTAAAAAGGATGCCTTAATCAAACATATCTATGATAATTCAAAAGAACAATATAGTAGGAATACTCAATGTTTGTATTATGATGTAACTAACTATTACTTCGAAATTGATGAACCAGATGAGCTTAGAAAAAAAGGGGTTTCAAAGGAACATAGACCAGACCCAATTGTTCAAATGGGATTATTCCAAGATGCCAAAGGTATTCCTTTAAGCTACAAATTGTTTGAAGGAAATACCAATGACTCCGTAACAATGCGACCAATATTATCTGAATTACAAGATAATTATGATATCAAAAAAGTAATCGTAGTTGCTGATAAAGCTTTAAATTCTGGTAATAATATTGCATACAATTTAGCAATGGGAAATGGATATGTATTTAGTCAAATGGTTCGTGGAGCTAATCCAGAATTAAAGGAATATGTGTTAAATCAAGATGGATATACCTTTAAGGGAGAAAACTACAAAATAAAGAGTAGAATATATCCAAGAGAAATTATCATAACTAAAAAAGATGGTACTAAAAAGAAAATTAGAGTAGACGAAAAACAAGTAATTTTCTGGAGTGCAGATTATGCAAAACGTGCTAAAGCAGAGAGACAACCGTCAATAGACTTAGCAAAAGAATTGATAGGCAATGTTACTAAATTTAATAAAAAAAATTCTCATAGTGCTAGCAAATATGTAAAGAACTTAGTATTTGATAAATCCACAGGAGAAATTATTGAAAATCCAAAATCTAGACTTTCATTAGACATAGATAAAATATCTGAAGAAGAAAAATTTGATGGATATTATGCAATTGTATCGAGTGAATTAGATAAAACAGATGAAGAAATTATTGATATATACAGAGAGTTATGGAAAATTGAAGAAACATTTAAAATTACAAAAAGCCAATTAGAAACAAGACCTGTATATGTTTCTAGAAAAGAACATATTGAAGCACATTTTTTAACTTGTTTCATTGCTTTAACATTAGTAAGAATGTTACAACAAAAATTAAACAATAAGTATTCAGTTAGTCAAATTCTTGAGAGTTTGCAAAAATGTAATTGTAGTCATATTCAAGAAAACTACTGGCTATTTGATTATATAGACGATATATTGACAGATATGGGTAATGAATTAAACATTAATTTTGACCAAAAATTTATGAGATTGCAAGATATTAAAAAAATTTTATCTGAAACCAAAAAAAGTTCTACATAGCAATAAAAAAATGACAAAATCTAAAACCTTGTACATACTGATATTAGTAATGTACAAGGTTGTTTTGCTCTCTTTTAAGTGTCAAACTCAGGTAATACCATATAATAAATAAGATGTCAATCATTATATGAAATTTTTTTGTATTTA
>CAOSZT010000251.1 GCA_948528155.1 uncultured Clostridia bacterium
TAATCCCACCTCTATGTACAGCATAGATAAAAAATAAATATAAATATATTTCAAATAAAAGGAGGTAAAAAATGGCAAGAAAATTTGGTAAAAAGAAAGCAGTAATTGTAGACCTATTGTCATATAACATTGGATTGGCTGGACTTTCAGGTATTGGTAAAACAACATTAATTAAAAACGTATGTGAGACACTTGTAGGAGACGAAGGATATTTAATGCTGGATATCGGGAAAGAATCAGGACATGACTGTATAGACGGAATTGTTTCAGAAACAATTGAAGATTGGGACAAATTAGACAAAGTTCTTGATGATATTATTGAAAACAGGACAACAGATTATAAAGATTTAAAAGTTGTTGTATTCGATACTTTAGATGAATTGTTTGTACTTGGAGAAGAAGAAATAATTAAAGTATGGAACAGAAGAAATTAAGACAAATAAATAGAAAATATTAACGGAGTAGCCGGCGGCTTTGGTCGTGGATTGGATTCTTGTATTAATATGGTGCTTAAAAGAATTTGGTCATTGAAAGAAGTTGGTATTTCATTTATTATCATTTTGCACACAAAAGTAAAAGATATAGAAGACAGGACAAACGCATGAGTAAATTTTTTATGAACAAATTATGAACGAAAAGCAGCACACCTTTTTTTTATGATATAATAATAAAAAAGGGTGTGAAAATATGGAAGAATTATTAATGTATATAGAATTGATAGAAGATAAAAGGCAGCAGACAAAAGTTAAGCATAAGCTGCTTGATATAGTAGTTATAGTATTGTTCGCAAAACTCTCGAATGCTGATGATTGGGAAGAAATAGAGGATTTTGCTGTATATAATGAAAACTACTTAAAAAAGTATATAGAACTTAAAAATGGTATACCATCACATGACACAATCCAAAGAGTTATGAGTAATATAGACCCAAGACATATACAAAAATTATATGATAAATGGAATGAGTTATTAAGCAAAGATGAAGGGGAAAAATTAAAAAAAATAATATGTATCGATGGGAAAACTATAAGAGGAAGCAAATCGAAAAATCATAAAGCACAGCATATAGTATCTGCTTGGTGTGACAATGACGGTTTTTGTCTTTGGCAAAAATCGGTTGAAGAAAAGACAAACGAAATAACAGCAATACCACGGCTGATTAACACAATAATGATAAAAGGCGCTGTAATAACAATAGATGCAATAGGAACTCAAATAGCAATAGCTGAAAAAATAAAAGAAAAAAGAGCGGATTATGTGCTTGCGGTTAAAGAAAATCAGTCAAATCTTTATAATAATATAAAAGATTTTTTTGAAGATGAAGAATTTTTAAATGCAATAAAAGAAGACGGAAATTATAAAAAGACAGTTGATAAAGCACACTCGCAAAGCGAAACAAGAGAGTATTATCAAACAAATAATATTAAATGGCTTGATGGAAAAGAAAAATGGAAGGGTATAAAAAGCATAGGAATGATAAGTAAAACAATTATAAAAGACAATAAAAAGACAGTTGAAAAAAGATATTATATAAGCAGTTTAAAAACAAATATAGAATTATTTTCAAAAGCAGTAAGACAGCATTGGTCGGTAGAAATAATGCATTGGCATTTAGACGTCACATTTAAAGAAGACGCTAATAAGACACAGGATAAAACTGCGGTTCAAAATCTAAATATCATAAATAAATGGTGTTTATCAATACTAAAAATATTCCAAATAGGCAATAAAAAACGTTCGATGAAGAAAAAAAGATTTTGTATAAGTATGAATACGGAGAAATTTTTAGAACAAATAATCAACTTATAATATTTTATTTTAAAAAAAATTTTTCTAGATCTATTTCGGGGATAAATAAATTTTCGTGCGTTTGTCCTGAAATTTTATATTTTTTTGTTGCCGCTGTTATTAGATTATGTTAATATTAATTTATGGGTAACTGGTGCAGGGTGTTGTTGACCTTTCTCTTATGTCAAAGTAAGAGGGAGGTGGTATTATGAGTACATATGAATCAATTATGATAATATTAACTTTGCTTAATTTTATTTTAT
>CAOSZT010000252.1 GCA_948528155.1 uncultured Clostridia bacterium
ATTTAATATAAAGTAAAGAAAATATTTTTATAAAAATGTTAAATTGCTTTATTTTTTTTATAAGACTATTGCAGAATATGAAAAAAGTAATATATGAGGGAAAAATATCATTAAAAGAAGAAAGAGAATTTAGAAAAAAGGTAGAAAAAACATATTATAAAGCAAGAGAAAAATAAAAATAGTCTATCATATTTTACCAATTGTTCTAATACAACTATAATGTGAATACAATTAAACAAAAATATTCGTATGGGGGTTACTCTATGAAAGGTATATCAATAGATGAACGTGCAATAGAACTTGCACATTATATAATAGATTCAAAAGATACAGTAAGAGGAGCAGCAAAAAAATTCGGAATAAGCAAAAGTACAGTGCATAAAGACATAGCTGAACGCCTAAAAAAAATAAATCCAATATTAGCAAAAGAAGTAAGAGAAATACTAGATGAAAACAAAGCAGAAAGGCACATAAGAGGAGGAACGGCAACAAAATTGAAATATAGTAATTTAAAAGAAACATCATAGAATAAGTAACAAAATACATAAAATAGAAAATTAAAATAATCACCCAATAAACAAGATTAACATAAAATATAATAGCCCAAAAATATGAGGTGATAAAAATGAAAAAAATAAAAAAAGGAGACATAGTAGCAAGAAAATCACACAAAAAAGACATTATATTTTATGTTGAAAGAATAATAAAAACACAAAAAGAAGAAATAGCAATATTACGAGGACTACTGGAAAGAATAGAAGCAGATAGCAAAATAGAAGACTTAGAAATAATAAACAAAAAACAAATAAACAACAAATTAAAAAGACAAAATCAAAAAATAAAAGAAAGAATAAAACAAAAAGAAGAAAACTACAAAATAGGAATAATAGAAAGAAGAGAAACAAGACTAGGGCAAAAAATAGTCACAGGAAAAATATTACATCTAGATGGAGACAAAAGATACTCACAAAAGTCATATAATTATTATAAAAAAATAGGATTAGATGCAATAGTAAGAAACATTCCAGAATATAAACAACCAAGAGTAGTATATCAATTACTTAAAATGTATAATCCAGACATATTAATAATAACACGGACATGATGGAATGATAAAAAGAGGAATAAACTATAATGATATATACAATTATAGAAACTCAAGACACTTTATAAACACAGTAAAAGAAGCAAGAAGATATGATAAAGAAAACCATAAAGAAACAGTAATATTTGCAGGAGCATGTCAAAGTTACTTTGAAGCAATAATTCTTGCAGGTGCAAACTTTGCATCTTCACCAGCAAGAATACTAATAGACTTTTTAGACCCTTTAATAATAGCAGAAAAGGTTGCAACTACAGAAAAATACAGATATGTAACAATAGATGACATATCAAAAGAACTAAGAGAAGGAAAAAAAGGAGTAGGTGGAATAGGAGCAAATGGAAAAATGACAACTATGTAATATAAAAGTAATATAAATGTAACATAAATGTAATATTACTACAAAAAACTGCTTAAAAACAACAAAAATACTAAAAAAACACAATAGAATACAAACAAACATTTTTTGACAATTTATAATATAAATGCTATAATCAGGCTATCTTAAGGGAAGGTGATAGCATGATTTGTAAAACAGATATATCAAATTTAAAAACAGACATTTTAGAAAAAATAGGTCAAAAGATAATTGTAAAAGGTTCACTTGGAAGAAGTAGGACATTTGAAAAAGAAGCAACAATAGAAAAAGCATATCCAAACATATTTGTTGTAAGATATGAAGAAAATAATAGAAATGTAACATATAGTTACACAGATATTTTAACAAGAACTGTTGAAGTAGATGTTTTTGACGGAGAAGCATATAGTCCACTAATACCACCACAGTATAACATTAAAAAGAAAAAAGAAGAAATTATAGTATAAAAAGTTTAAGTCATTTGGCTTAAACTTTTTTATTTATTAATACCACTACATCAATAAATATAATATAAAAATAATATATTATAGCTCTTTTAATACTATACAG
>CAOSZT010000253.1 GCA_948528155.1 uncultured Clostridia bacterium
CAATAAAAAACGACAAGTTGATAGACAAGAATACCAAGCAATGATAATACAAATAAACAAAGATAACGAATATTTATCTACTAAAAAGAAGTTATCAGATGAAGCATTTTCAAATTGGAATAGAGGAATGTTTGATTATGATAAGCATAGTAGTGATTTAGTATTAAAAAATGGAATAAGTGTAAGTTTTGATGTACCAAAAAGAGTAACAAACGTAGTAAGTCCAAGTTGTATAAGAGCAACAGTTTAATTGAATAAGCAAAGATTTTAGCACTTTATGAAAGGGCTATTTTTTTGACTTTAAATAAGAGTTTTATAAGTATTTTATCACTTATAGAACTCTTATTTTTTGAAAGGAGCAATCAAGAATGATTTTAAAAAGAAAATTCAAAAAGTATGTGCATTATTAGAACAAACAGGAGGAATTGTCATGGGTAAGAAAACTAAAAAGAAAGATGAGATAGTTATAATAAACAAATTTAAAGAAAACTCTACTGAAGATGTGAGAGTTTCTATATCAAAAATTTTTGAAATGTTTTGCAATATGCAACTAACGAAAAAATAAGAAAAATACAGATTTTAGACAAAATTAGTTTCCACCTATAATTTAGGCTATTGCTTTTTATATTAAATCATGGTAAATTAAAAGCATAAATTATAGGTGGAACTTACTAAAGGAAAAGGAGGATAAATTGCTAGTAAGTAACACAAAAGTATATAACTGTGCTTTATATTGTAGATTATCAAGAGATGATGAACTACAAGGAGAAAGCAACAGTATAACAAACCAAAAAGAAATTTTAAAACAATATGCAAAAGAAAATAATCTAAATATTTATGACATCTATGTTGATGATGGTATTTCTGGAACTACTTTTGACAGACCAGATTTTAATAGAATGATAAAAGACATTGAAGATAAAAAAGTAAATATGGTAATTGTAAAAGATACTTCAAGACTTGGTAGAGATTATATAAGTTTTGGAGAATATATTGAAAAATACTTTCCAGAACATCAAGTAAGGTTTGTATCAATAATAGATAATTACGATTCTGAAATTGATAATGGAATTGCAGACACACTACCATTTAGAGCAGTATTAAATGATCTGTATGCTAGAGATACTTCTAAAAAGGTAAAAGCTACAAAACATAGAAATGCTATCAATGGTTTATTTAACGGAAAATTTGCACCTTATGGATATATGAAATCTCCAGAAAACTGTCATAAACTTATCATCAATGAAGAATATGCCCCAAATGTAAGAAGAATTTTTGATTTATATTTAGAAGGAAAATCATCAATACAAATTGCCTATATTTTTAATGATGAACATATACCTACTCCCTCTCAAACAATGGGACAAGAGTATAGACTATCGTTGCTTTGGAAAACTGATACTATTAGAAGAATATTGAAAAATGAAATGTATATTGGAAATATGGTACAAGGCAAACAAACTCAAATCAATTACAAATTAAAGAAACCTGTTCATAATAAAAAAGAAGATTGGATTATTGTTCCAAATACACATGAACCTATTGTTGATAAGAAAAAGTTTTATGCAGTTCAAGAACTTTTAAAAAGTAGAGATAAGACTAGAACAAAATCATTAAATTTACTATTACGAGGACTATTATATTGTAAAGAATGTGGCAAGACATTAGGAGCTGGTACATCTCATTATAAAAATAGTAACTTCACTCAAATTTACTTGCACTGTCGTACTTATCAATCATTACCAAAACTAAAACTTTGTACTCCCCATTGTATGAATTATACAAAATTAGAAAATGCAGTTATTAATGAAGTACAAAATATATGCCGAAAATATTTAGATATAAAAAAGTGTAAACAAATTATTGATGACAACAATAACAATGTTCAAAATGAAATTGAACTAAACAAAGAAAAAAGCAATTTAGAAAAAGTTATTGAAGTTTTGGATTTTCAAATAGAAAAACTATATGAAGATAAGCTAAAAGGTCTTATCAATGACAATGATTTTTCAAGAATGTA
>CAOSZT010000254.1 GCA_948528155.1 uncultured Clostridia bacterium
CGAAAAATCCATAGTGCATTTACGCAGTAAATGTTCTATGGGTGATTTTTCGCTACTTTACAAAAGTAGCAAAGTATGGTATAATTCTTCAGAAGAAAAAAGAGAGGGGCGTGAGATATATGGCAGGGTATTTGGACAGTAGAAAATTAACTAATGTAAAAGGTAGAATAAAATATATAACAAACAAAGACAAACAAGAAAATATAGTTGATTATTTTAATACTGTAGATAACGAATTTTGGAAGATGTTAGCGAAAGAAAACCAAGAAAGACACAGACAAGTAAAAGCTGGAGGAAAGTGTTGTGAAGCAAGAGAATTAATAATAGGCATACCTCAAAATACTACAATTACTGCTGAACAAATATGTAATACTTTTAAAAACAAGTATGGCGTTGAGTGTTCTTGTGCGATTCATCAAAACAATAAAGCTGGAATCATAAATAAGCATTGTCATTTAATTTTTAGTGAAAGAATAAAATTAGATGCTCCAGAAATAGTAGAAGAAAAAAGAGCATCAAGAACTTATTATTATGATGAAAAGGGAAAAAAGTGTAAAAAAGCTGGAGCAGTAAAGACAGTAAAAAAAGGAACTATACTACAAAAGGGTTCAACTAGGTATTTTTCAGATAAAAACGAACACTTTAAAACTCAAAAATTTGTATATGAGTGCAAAGAACTTTTTTTAAAAAACTTACTGCAGATAGATTGGTCTTTAAGAGCAGAAAAGCAAAACAAGGAACTTTCTGAAAAGCATATTGGAAAAAATAACCCTAAAGCTGAATATATCAAACAAAACAATAAATTAAAATCAATGTTAAAAAATGTATGTAATGCAAGTGATTTTATATTTGAACAAGAAAAAGGTTATGCTTTAGAAGATTTTAAAAAAGGTTATGGGGTAAAAAATTTTTCAATAAGAAATTTTGAAGAAAACGAATATAAGGTTTATAGATTTGTTGAAGAAACACAAGTAAGATACAAACAAAGAGTTAAAGATGATGTAAAAAAGCATAATGAAATAAATAGAGATATTAGATATCTTCAAGATAATAGTAGTAATTATGGTATGAAAAAAGTTCAAGAGATAATTATAAATGATTATGAACCAGAGAGCAAAACAAAAGACAAACCAAAAGTTATTGATTTTTTAAAAAATAAAATATCAAATATGCTTGAAAGAATCAAAAAATTAGTATCTTTACAAGATAATTTATATATAGAACCTAAAAACCAAATAGAGATTATTCAAGATAGGCGAGATCATAGTTTGGAGATTAGAGATGAAAGCTATTTTAGAGAACAAAAACAAATTGAAAGAGATGATTTTGACCTAGAAATGTAGTGAAATTTGAAAGTTTTGCTGATTTGTAGTATAATATATATAGGTTTTATATAGATTTAATTCCTGTTTACACTAATTAGTGGAGGAATTTTACCTCTAACTTTTTGGTTTTACATATAACACATTACAACAATAAAAGATAAATGGAGGAACATGTTATGTTTAAAAAATTTGCATTATGGTTTATTTGCTTCGGGTTGAGCTTTTTGGTTGAAAGCTGGGGCTGGACAGAACAGGGAAAAGCGTTCATGTATATTAATCTCGGCACTTCTATTCTCATTGTACTGATTGTCCTTGCAATTCTTGTGATTGCTGGCATTGCAGATGGTTGTGCAGCTGAGGCTAACGGAATCTCTTTCCTGGCTATTCTGATTACAGTTGGAGCACTTGCTATCACATTGTTTGCGACTTGGGGAGCAACAAAGCTTTTCAATGTTGATTTCTATGTAGCATACCAGATTATGACATTTGGTCAGTGCCTGTGTACCAGCAACAAGAAAAAAGATGATTAACCTAAAAAACAAAAAGGAATCTCGCAAGAGGTTTCTTTTTGTTTGCAAAAAAAAGAGAATAGTTTCCTACTCTCTTGTGTATTGATATACAATACCGTCGACCATTGAGCCGTTCAGAGTCGCTCCCCAGCGTTGCTCCTTAT
>CAOSZT010000255.1 GCA_948528155.1 uncultured Clostridia bacterium
CCGCTCCTTCCATGGCGACGCGTAGCTTCCTCATTTATTTTTTATTTTAATCTAACATAATATTTGTAACTATAAATCTTATCACAGAAACTTTTTATAAACTTCGTTTTTATTCAGATTTCTATCTTTAGCAATCTTCTTTATGATATCCTTTTTTATAAAACCCTGTTGCTCATAAAATTTATAATGTTCTTCTAAAGTTAAATTATTTAACTCATTATCTTTAATATGCTTATCACTACCCTCTATTATTAAAACAATTTCACCCTTTAGTGATTCTGACATATCTATCAAATCATCAATATTTCCCCTAATAAATTCTTCATAAATTTTAGTAATTTCTCTTGCCAAAACCACTTTTCTATCAGAATCTAATACCTGTTTCAAATCTTTCAAAGTTGTAACAATTTTATGAGGAGCCTCATAAATAATAATAGTTTTATTAGAATTTCCTATCTCTTCTAACTTGCACTTTCTAAGTTTTTTATTCAAAGGCAAAAATCCCAAAAACGAAAATTCTCTAGTACTAATTCCAGAACAAATCAGAGCATTAATCATTGCACATGCACCTGGAATTGGAACAATATTTATTCCATAATCTATACACCTTTTAATAATTTCCTCCCCAGGATCACAAATTCCTGGAGTTCCAGCATCAGAAACCAAAGCCAAATTCTGACCACTCTGTAATTTCTCAATTAAAACATCTGACTTTACATCTTCATTATGCCTATGATAACTAATTAAAGGCTTTGAAATTTCAAAATGATTCAACAATTTTAAAGTATGCCTTGTATCTTCAGCAACAATTACATCTACTTCTTTCAATACTTTAATAGCCCTTAAAGTTATATCTTCCAAATTTCCAATAGGTGTAGCTACAATATATAATATCCCATTATCATTTATATTATCCATTAATTTAACCCTTTTAACATATTTAGGTTTTTAATAAAGGCTACCTATAAACCTATAAAATTAATCATTCAATAAATAAAATAATTAATTTATTACATATTATTTTATTTTACCATAAATCCTCAAAACCTCATCTGTATATGAACCATCTTCATTATAAATATACAAATTCTCTCTAAATTTAAGAAACTCTCCCCCATTTTTCACACCTCTAATTAAAACCATTTTAGGAGGATTTTTTTCATTAGAAAAAACTAATCTTAACTCTTTAGGCTCAATATTATAATTTCTCAATAAACTCAAAATATCTACAATTCTTTCTGGTCTATGAATCATATAAAATTCTCCTCTATCTTTTAAAAGTCTACTAGCAACTTTTATAAAATCCTCCAAATCTGCTAGAACTTCATGTCTAGAAATCAATTTTTTTTCATCATCATTACATATACCTGTATTCTGCTTTTTGTAAGGAGGATTTGTTACAACTACATCAAAACAATCCTGAATAAAAATATTTTTCAGATCTAAAATATTTGCATTTATCACCTGAAATTTATCCTCCAATTTATTCAATTTGACACTTCTACAAGCCATATCATAAACATCTTTTTGTACTTCTACCCCAACAATATTTTTTAATTTTGTCTTACCACACAATAATATTGAAATAATTCCTGTACCAGTTCCCAAATCAATAACTTTAGAATCATTTTTAATATTCTTAGCAAAATCAGAAAGTAATACTGCATCTATACCAAAACAAAATCCATCTTTATTTTGAATTAATCTAAAATCTTTAAACTCTAAATCATCTATTCTTTCATTTTCCTTTAATTCAACATTCATTATAAATATCCTCACATTAATAGTTTTATTAAAATTAATTGTAATTATTAGATTAAAGTAAAATCTATAACTTTTTTCATCACATTATTTATTAATTAAATATAACACTGTACTTTATTCTACTATACAATAAAATTATACAAAAAACAAGCAAACACAAACAATTCACAAATATTTTTCATTAACATATTATAATATAATATTAATATGAAAGGAAACACAAAATGCCCAA
>CAOSZT010000256.1 GCA_948528155.1 uncultured Clostridia bacterium
TTACTACTCAACTTATTCTAAAAAAGTAATACTTACATATATTATATTAAAATATTTATAAACTTTATTAAAAAAGAAAGGATGAAGTAAAAATGAAAAATATAAAAATTTCATACTTAATTGTATTGTTATTAATAATATTAATTTCAACATATTCTTTTGGATATGATACATCAAACTTATATACTTGGACCACCGAAAAAAGTACAGAAACAATAACAGTAAATTCTCAGGATGTAATAAAAGCAAACTCGGGAGCTGAAAATAATAATTCTTTAAATTTGGAAAGTGGCTCTGCAATTTTAATAGAACAGTCAACTGCACAGATACTTTACTCTCATAATGCTCATGAACAGCTACGCCCCGCTTCTGTAACTAAAGTAATGAGTATTTTGCTAATAATGGAACAAATTGATAATGGAACATTATCTTATACTGATCAAATTAGTTGTTCCGAAACTGCTCGTTCTATGGGTGGATCTCAAATATGGCTAGATACAAAAGAGACATTAACTGTAGATGAAATGTTAAAAGCTATTTGTGTTGTTTCTGCTAATGATTGTGTTGTTCAAAAATAGCAGAAATTTAGTTTATAATTTTATATCTTTATACTTATTTCTATATTATTTTTCTAATAGCCAATCAATAATATTTTTATGAATAATTCCATCTCTTGAAAAATCTGCTTTATCTAATGAAAGAACATATTTAGGATAATTATCTTCTATTTCTTTAAATGCTCCAAATTCTCTATTTTGAACTTTATCATTTTCTAATAAATATGTTACTTGAACATATAATTTTTCTTCTGTTTTTGTTGCAATAAAATCTATTTCTCCATCTTTTGTCTTTCCTATATAAACATCATATCCTCTTTGCAATAATTCGTTATATACAACATTTTCAATTGCAAAACTCTTATTTATTTCAAAATTGTTATTTTTTATTTGAGCTATTCCTAAATCTGTCATATAGTATTTGTTTAATGTTTTTAAAATTGCTTTTCCATGAATATCATATCTATATATTTTCTTTATCATTAAAGCTCTACATAATGCGTCTAAATACATATATAATGTTTCAGTTGATATAGATTTTCCTTCTTTTTTTAAAAAATTTATAACATTTTCGGCAGAAAATTGACGTCCTGTAGTATCTACAATATATTGTAATAATAAATCAAATAAAATTGTATCTTTTAGTCCTAATCTTTCCACTACATCTCTTAATATAATAGAATCAAATACACTATGCAAATAATCCTTTATATTACTTTCATCATTAAATTGTGTCCTGTTAGGAAGTCCACCCCATTTAACAAAATTCCAAAAGGTTTCTTCTGATTTTGTTTCTTTTTTTGTAAGCTCTATAAATTCTTTGTAGCTTAATGGATATATATTAAATAATACATATCTTCCAGATAATACAGTTGATAATTCATTTGATAATAGTTTACTATTAGATCCTGTAATAAATATACTTATGTTTTCTATAGATGCTCTTAATGAATTTACTACTTCTTCAAATTTTTCTACTTTTTGAATTTCATCTAAAAATACATAATATTTATCACTATCTATTATTTTTTCTTTTATATATGTATTCAATTTTTTATAATCTTGTAATTCCTCAAATTCTATAAATTCAAAATTTACATATATAATGTGTTTTTCGTCTATCTTTTTTTCTTTAAGTTCATTCATTATTTGTTTCAATATTACAGATTTCCCACATCTTCTTATTCCTACTAATATTTTTATAAGATCACTATCATAAAAGCCTCTTATTCTTGATAAATACATTTCTCTTTTTAACATTTTCATCACCTATATTAATTATAGTTTAATATATTATATTTGTCAACTTATTTCGCAAATGAGAAATAAGTTGACATTAAAAAAAGATATTTCTTTTTTAAGAAATATACTATGTATATTTTAAAAAGTACTTTTTAATATAATATTTTTAAGTAATA
>CAOSZT010000257.1 GCA_948528155.1 uncultured Clostridia bacterium
AATATAAATATATGGGAGGTTACTATGAATATTGTTCCTTTAAATGTTAATTATAATTATTTTTTGATGTTACAAAATTTAATTGCTTTAAATCACACATTTCCTTTTTTAAATATTCAATCAGTTGGTAATAGTGTTTTAGGCAAAAATATTTATGTTGTAAAACTTGGTAATGGTTCTAAAAAAGTTTTTTATTCCGCTTCTATTCATTCTAATGAGTGGATTACAAGTGTTTTACTTATGAAGTTTATTGAAGATTATTGTATTGCTTATAATAACAACTCAGAATTATATGGTTATTCAATTAGAGAATTATTTAATTCTACTTCTATTTATATTATGCCTATGGTTAATCCTGATGGCGTTGATTTAGTTACTGGCTTTTTAAGTCAGTCTTCATCTGCTTATTTGAATGCCAAAAATATTTCTAATAATTTTCCTAATATTCCCTTTCCCAGTCGGATGGAAAGCTAATATGAATGGTGAAAACTTTATTAACTTCCACCTTTTTGTTTTCAAAAAATAATGTAGTTATATTCTACATTTCTATTGTCTTTAATATCATAGTTATATTACCTTTTTATTATTTAGAATCTTTTCCACTTCAATAAATTCATCTATATTTTCATTTATTGTATTTAGTGGTGAAAAATTAAATGAAATAAAAACATTTTTGTCTTTATCTATTTCAATTTTATCAATTAATCTAAATAAACATGATTTATCTACTTCTTTCATTTCTAAAAACTCATTAATTATTTTATTCATTTGTTCTTCATCATTTTTATTTTTGATAGATTGTTGTCCCTGTAATAATTGAAATCTATCCATTAGTTCACTTTTCTCATTTGTTAATTTATCTCTTTCATTAACAAATCTTGCAGATATTCTTGTAAAATCAATATCAGTCAATATGCCATTTAATTTGTCATTATATAAGCTATCTAAATTTTTATTAATATTAGTTATTTTAATATCTATTGTTTCTATTTGCTTTTTTACAGATGTCACTAAATCTATTGACTTGTCTTTTACTTTTTTATAAGTTTCTTCTAACATAGTACGATTAGAATATATTTTGCATACTTGCCTTACTATCTCCAGTATTCTTTTTTCAAATTTTGGATAATTTAAATTTCTTACATAGCAACCTCTTTTTTGATATCCTGTATCTACTATATATGGAATTTTGGGACGATTACTGTTATTATTTACTTTTAACACAATTTGCATTTGCCACCCGACAATGTTTGCAGTATATAAGTCCTCGTAGTAAATAGTCATATTGTTTTACAATTTTTTTTGCTCGTTCTTTATGTATTATTTGTGCTTTTTCAAATATATCTTTATCAATAATCGCTTCGTGTGTATTTTCCACTCTTATATGTCTTTCCTTTTCTACTTTACGAAGTTTTTTCACTTTGTATGAAACAACAGATACTTTATTTTGAACTGTATTGCCTATATAAACTTCATTTTTTAACATATCACATACAGTTGTTGCATTCCAAAAATAATTTGTTTTATTTTCATTTTGAACAATACCAGTCTTTCTATATCCTGATGGACTCAAATAATGATTATTATTTAAGTATTCTACAATCAATTTACTTCCAGTTCCATTTACATACATATCAAATATTTTTCTAACTACATCTACAACATTATTATCAATTACTAATTTGTTTTTATTAGTTAAATCTTTTTTATATCCGATATGCAGGTGTACTACACAAATATTCTCCTTGCTTTTGTTTTTCTTTAAAAACACTTCTAATCTTTTTTGATATATCCTTTGCATACATATCATTTAGAATTGCTTTAAATGGTGTAATATCATTATTTACTGTTTCGCTATATGTATCTATTCCATCAAGTATTGAAACATATCTTACCTGATTTTCTGGAAAGTAATTTTCTATGTAATAACCTGTTTTTATATAATCTCTTCCAAGTCTTGATAAATCTT
>CAOSZT010000258.1 GCA_948528155.1 uncultured Clostridia bacterium
TTTTTATTTTTATATTTTTTCATCAAATCACCTTATGCCCTCATCTGCTCTGTATGAACCTTTACTTGAATTTTTTCCATAATATCTTCAATACCATTTGACTTATTTTTATCATATATTATTTTTATTTTGTACTGTGTTTCTTCTTTTTTATCCTTTGAAATTTTCATATATTCAGTCTTATTATTTTTCAAATCAATTTTATTCTCATTTTGATAAAGTTCTATATTAACAGAATCATCTAAATTAGATAAAATTTCTATATAATATTTCAAATCTGTTTCTGTAACTTTATTTTGTTCATTATAATTTTTTACTTTAAAAACATATTCTCCATAATTATGCAACTCTGTTATATCTAAGCTTGGATCATTCTCTATTAATAAAATTGGCTCTGCAATAGCAGTCTTACTTTTTATAATTACCTGTTCTATTACTTTTGCCATACTATACCCACATAACAATAATAAAATTATTATAAACATTATTAAAGTTAATGTTATAAACTTTGAATCTTTCCCTTTTGATTTTTCTTCTTTAGTAATCTTACCTTTATTAATTATTGGTAAGTTCATATATTTTATATTTTCTTTTTTTTCCATGTAACCTCCTTGTATAATATAGTTATCAAAATTGTTCACAATAAATACATTTTCATATTTTTTATTTTGAAATTAATTTTGAGGCATAACTTGTGTTCCTGTTACAATTACATCAAAAGAATAATCTGTTATTTGTTTAGCCTCTTGAGTATCTATTATATCATTTGCCAAAATTTCTTGTTCAGTATTTCCTGTTTCATACTCCCAACACCAACCAATTATTAATGCTTTTATTTTCTCTTGTTCATCAGCATTTATTGTTCCATTTAATACTTCTTGTAATTCAGATATTGAATTATAAATTTGATTATTATATGTAAATTTTAAATTTGTTGGTTTTTGAGATTCATTATCAAATTTTATATTATAATTTATGCCTACTTCTGCACCTGTTGCATCTATTTTTATTTGAAAATCTCCTTGTGTTCCTGGTGCTATTTTATTATTAACAAGTGTTGAATTATTTACTGTAGATTTTAAAGAAATATTTTGCATTTTTTCTTCATTTTCATTAACTTTAAAACTCCAACTCGCTATATCCGCACTACCTTGTCCTGTAACTTTAGACATATATTTTGCATAAGCTTGTCCTCCTAAAAATGATAAAATTGTTAAAACAACTATCATAATTATCAATACTATTTTTTTGCTTTTTTTCAAATAGCATTCCTCCTTTATATTTAATTTTGAATTTTGGATATTTTAAGATTTTTTGATTTCTCAATCTTTGATTTAATTTTGATTAAAATTTTATTTTCTCAAACATTTTTTGAATTAAAATATAAAAAATATGAAAATGTAATTAAAATTATACTCACTAAAATTACATTTGTCAAGAAAAACTTTTCGACAAAATATGACTTCTGTCAAATTTTGCCGAAATTTTTATTTTCTATTAACTCCTATTATTCCTCCCAAAACTCCAAATAAAATACTAACTGCTATCATTATTATTGACTGGATTTCTAATGAAAATCTCCAATTTAAAAGACTTGATATTAAATATATTGTCATAATATATAAAGCTCCTACAATTCCCCCATTAATTAAACCATTTTTCTTTATTTTTACATTTCCTATAGAACTACCTATCAATATACTTATAGCTGTTATTATCATTATTACTGGATTTATTACATTTTCTTGTACATTTGTATATGTTAAAATTATCGAAAATATTATTAATAATACTACTGTTGTTATTAATGAAATTAATACTCCTTTTAATATATTTGTTATAGGATTATTTTTGCTTATTTGTATATTTTCCATATCTTTCCTCCATATGTTTTATTATTACATTATATTAATTTTTGTTTTAATTATTACTGAAATAAAATAA
>CAOSZT010000259.1 GCA_948528155.1 uncultured Clostridia bacterium
TTAGTACTTAAAAACATTGAAATCTATGGAAATCCCCAGCGAAAAAAACTCATACAATAATAATCTGTGACTTGCAAATCAACATAAAATGTGGTATAATTAATATAACTTTAAAATCTTTATTTTAAGAAAGGAGAAAAATATATGACAATTATTATTGATATATTTTTCGTTTGTATCTGCTTAATCTTCTTTATGCGGGCGCTGTTTAATTTAGGTAAAGCCCTACATTTTGAAAATCACAAAATAGGAGATTGGGTTTGTATTATATATATGGCAATTGCATTCATATCAGCAATAGCTATGATTGCAGGCGTCATGGATATAATACAGCAGATAGTGTTATTCGTAAAGAGCCTTTTTTAAAGGCTCTTTGTAGTAATAAAAGAAAAACAGTAATCAATAGAATATATAGGACACTTTTTTATAAAAAAGAAAATGTGATTAAAGAAAATACAAACAAAGTATTGACATAAAATTAAAAAGTAATTTGCTCTTAAGATACTACAAAACCAGATTAATGAGCAGAAATGAAAAAACAAACAGATAAAGGTTTATAATCTTCTTTGGGTAAAGACAAATCAGTCTATGTGTAGAAGAGAAGATTTTTTTTGAAATAGGAGTAACCCCTATATATGGGGGCGTAAATTTTTAAATAGATAATTATTTGGAATTAATAAACTTTTACAACGAATTATAAAACCCAAAATATATAATAAATATTTCGGGTTTTGTGATATATTTCTATCTCTTTGTAAATTACAAAAGCTTATTTTTAAGCGTTTTGAGTAAGTTTTGTGTATTGTATGTATATTAATAAGCTACGTTTTGTAGTGTTAAATGACGTTAGAATTAAGGTTTTAAAGAGGATTAGAGAATAAAAATAAATCCATACTTATTTTAGTATGGATAAAAAATTTGAAAAAATATATCACATTATTTATACAGAGAGTAAAATATATTAAGAAACTTTAGAAGTAAGATTTCTTTTTTCATATTCTCTAACAAATTCATAAAATTTTGATTTTTTAAGGTTTAAATGTTCCATAGTAGCTTTAGCTGTTTGTTTTCCATTTTTCCATAACATATATTCTTCACTAAAATTTGTAGGAAGTTCTATTGTAGGTCTACCTAATTGTTTCCCTTTAGCTTTTGCAATAGCAATTCCCTCTGCTTGTCTTGTTCTTATATTAGTTCTTTCATTCTCTGCTACAAATGATAATATTTGTAATACTATATCAGCTATAAAGTTTCCCATTGTATCTTTATATTTTCTTGTATCAAGTATAGGCATATCCAAAACTACAATATCAGTTTTTAAATCAATAGTTAATTCTTTCCACTCTTTTTGGATTTCTTTATAATTTCTTCCTAATCTATCAATAGATTTGATGACTAATATATTATTAGTAGTTCTCTTTAGTATTTGTTTTAATAATTGATAATCTTGTCTATTGAAGTCTTTTCCACTTTGTTTATCTATAAAAAGGTTTTCTTTTTTAATTCCAAATTCTAATAATGCTTGTATTTGTCTATCTAAATTTTGGTCTTTTGTACTAACTCTTCCATATCCATATAAATTTTCATTTTCCATATTATTTCTATCTCCTTTATTTTTATTAAATTAATTATAGGAGATAATAGGTCAAATCTAAAGGATATTTTCCAAAAAAGTATAAGAATTTTAGGACATATCCAAAAAGTGATGATGTATATTTTATGGACATATTTTAATATGCTTTATTTAAGTTTAAAAAGGTATAGTTTTATGGACTATATTTTTATAGTTCATTTTTATACTATAATTTTTCAAATCTACTTTCTTAATTTCTTAATATACCAATACTTTTTGATTTGTATAAAATAATTTAATTAATAAAACTTTTTCTATGGGTTATTAAAGTAAAATTATAAACTAAAGGGGCTGTAAAAAAAGT
>CAOSZT010000260.1 GCA_948528155.1 uncultured Clostridia bacterium
AATACGTATGAAACATTTAAAAAAGCAAAATTAGCTATATTTGAGTTCATAGAGAGTTGGTATAATAATACAAGAATACATAGTACACTTGATTATAGAACACCAAGTGAAAAATATAATGAATACATTAAAAATATAGTATAATTTAAAGTTGTTATAAATGTTAAAGACTTTCTTTAATATTTATTAGCAATTCCTCAAGCGAAGCTTGAAAAAAAATATAAATTCGTAGAAAAATGTGTCTAAAAACTTGACATAGATCCAATCTGTCCTATAAAGTTCGAACAGATTCGTCGTTGGAGCGTTTTAGGAGGTTATTTGCGAAAAAATCGCTTGTTTTTCATAGTGTTCCTCCCATATTTTGCTCAAAAAAATAATTTTATAATCAACTGCATATATATTTTAACATAAGTAATAAATTTTTCAATGCTAATTTTATAAAAAACAATAAAAAACGACATGAAAGCCTACATTCGCTAACTTCCACATCGTTTTTATTACTCTCAATAGTCACAATCTAGCATTCGTTGAAATCCTTTTTTATTCAAATTTTCAATGGTTTCCTCAAAATGCTCATAATCCCTCAAATCTTCAGAGTAGAAAACTACATCCTCTCTTCCGTTCTGGATATGGACAATAGACATTTCAGTCCAGTCATTACCATTGTGATGGTAACGTGCCACAAATACATCTGCCGAAATTGGAAATTTTACAACTTCTTTAGAATCCTCGTTACCAACCCACATATACTCGTGGGACAGCGTTGGTCTATGCTTTTCCCGGCACATAATAAACTCTTCTCGATATTGCCTGTCGTTTTCTAAAGCTATTGCTATTTTTTTCATTTCTGTCTCCTTCCTGCCATACATGGCAAAAACAATATTTACAACTTCTATACTACTATTTTAACATATTTTACATAAAATTGCAAATCAATTATATTGCTCGCCACCAAAAAACGAACACAAATTATTTCTTGTTTTAAACACTCTATACATATTATTTACTATTTCAAAAACAAAGTTTAGTTTTTCTTTTTCATTCATTTCCATTACCTTTGCTAATATAAAAATATCCATATTATCTTTATAAGAAATCATTGTGTTTTTATTATAATTTTTATCAAGAATACATAGAATTTTTTTAATATATCTACTAACTTTTCTTTATCAACTTTTAATTTTATTAAATCACTTTGTATAACAATTATACTTAATTTTAAATTATCCTCTATACTTAAACTTTCAAAATATCTTACTAAAACTTTTACATCTTCACTATTATTTTTTAATATCATTTTTATTCTTCTTTCATTATTTATAAAGGGCTTGGGACTTAGTCCCAAAATTAGAATTTTGACTAGGGAGGAAAAATTCAGTGCTTGTTAGGAAATGTATGGGGGTACAAAAATTATATTCAACTTGAATTTTTCCTCTAATTTTTCTATTTTTGATTACTAATTACTGCACCAATTTTATAATTTTCTTTGTTTGATTTTGAAAAAATTTTGTTATCTTTTACAGCAACTAATCGAATCAATTTTTGTTTTTCTTTGTTCAATTTTAATTCAATTTCTTCTTCATTTTCATTCATATCTTTTGAAAATAATTCATAAAATTCTATTTCAAATTCTTTATTAAGTCTTGCAATATAATCATCTAATTGTTGTTGATTTATATTAACACTTGTTCTTATTTCTTTTTCTTCTTCATTCACTTCGACAGGTACATAAATATCTGCTATTCCTAATGCAAAAAATTTTGTTAATTGTTCAATATAACTACTTCTAAAATTTATTTTATCAATGTAAAATT
>CAOSZT010000261.1 GCA_948528155.1 uncultured Clostridia bacterium
TACTGCTTATATCCATTTTTAAATTACATTTGTAATTTAAAAATGGGGAAACTCAAAATTTCTTTTTACAAAAAATCACTGTTACCTTTCACACTTTGGAAAATCAGAGGATTTTTTGCATGATTTTTCTCAAAAGTATGAACTTTTCTATGACTTATTGCTACTTCCTGCAAAATACATGAATCCAGTACTATTAGCATTACTATTACTTGTTACAATGTGAATAGTAGACTAAATTCCCCCATCTCTAAACATTTGAAAGAAAAAATATGGCTCTTTCTGAACTCTGGGTATCTGTGTATTTTCATAATTTGCCAAAAACCTTTATATTAGTCTGGCAAAGCAAACTAAAAACAACAGAAAGAACCCAAAATGCTCATTTCTCACTTTTGTTTTTAGAATAAATGAAGTTCTATATTTTTAGTAGAATAAATCAAAATCTGTTGTCTGCAAAAACTTTGTCTGCGATTACAGGTTTTGTCATGGCAAAACATCTTTATTCTCATGGCAAATTATAAATTATCCTCCTCCTCTTCCTTTTCCCTTCCTTTTCTCCCTGTATTTATTCTTCCAACCACCCGAAAACTCCCATGTTACAAAGCTTTGAAAGAAAAACAACCCCAAAAAGGACAAAAAAGAAGAGGACCGTCTTTGTATACTAATAAGAAAAGACCTGATTGCTGTGTAAATACACCATGTTCCAAGCCATATAACAACACTGAAACCTGCATAAACACTGGATTTAATCAAAACTGCTGCCACTGTTTCTTATCCAAGCATAAAATAAATATCCTCTTCCTCTTTCTATTACTTTTCTCTCTACTTTATTCTTGTAAAGTACCGAAAAGCCCCATTTTATATGTGTTTAAAAGAAAAAAGAAAACATAAAAAAAGTGAAAAAAAAGAAGAGGAAGATATCTTGTATGTATATACACGAAAGAAATGTGAAAAACATTGCTCTATCTACCACCTAAAAGTCTGGAAACATCCATTTTATAAGGGATTAAAGAAAAAAGAAAGCATAAAAAAGATGAAAAAAGGAAGAGGAGGATAATGGTTTTTGAGGGGCAGCAGGACTACCATAAATGGCTCTAAATCCAGTATTCACAAGGGTTTCAGAAGAAATAGTAAAACAAAGAAAGAAAAAGAAGAGGACGATTGTGGATGTGTAAATGCATGAACTTCATAGGGCAACAGAACTGTATATGTTTATGAAGAAATCCCTGCAAACCCAGTGTTTATAAGGGTTTAGCAACAAACAGGCAGAGTGTGGGGAATAAAATGGTCACAGTGACCATTGTGTAACTAGGTAGGAAACACAACCAATTATTATAAAGCCTTGTAAATATTGGATTTACAGGGTGTTGCCTGTTCAATTTATACGAATTTTATACGAATAAATAATGAAAAAAAGACCTTGGAAAAGAAGAGGATAATGCTCTTTTTCCCAAGGTCTTAAATTCTTAGTTAGAATAAATTATAATTTGCCATCAGCAAAAACTTTATCTGCAGTTACATAGTATAATTTTAGAGCAATACAGCTCTGCTATAAAATCCTTTTATTCCTTTAACAGCATCAGGTCATAATGCATATTTTACTTTGTATACTTTGGTCATTGCTGTATATTCTACTTTATTGATGGTGATACCAGATAAACAGGGCATAGCCATTTAAGTTTTCCCAAAGCACTGCCATATCCATAGCACGTCCGTTTCATAAAAATATTTTCAAATATATTCCAATAATGTATAATAGTTGAAAAACAACAGGTGGTATAAAAAA
>CAOSZT010000262.1 GCA_948528155.1 uncultured Clostridia bacterium
GCTATAATTTGAAGCCCTGTTTCTAAATTTTTAATATTTACATTTTTATATAAATAATTTGATATAAAAAAGTAAATTACAACAAATATTGCTTTTATTACACAAATATAAATATCTTTTAAATATTTTTTACTTACCTCTTTCATTTTCTTCATTTTTAATCAAAATCCTTCCCTTTCAATTAATAAATTAGTTTTCTAATTCATACATAATAATACTTAAAACATTTAATGCAACAGTTTCTGTCCTTAATATTCTTTTTCCCAATGTTATTACTTTTACACCATTTTCTTGTAAACTTTTAACTTCTTGTTCTTCTATTCCTCCCTCAGGACCTATTACAATACCTATTTTAATTTTATTTTCATTCATCTCTTTTATATTTTTTAATTGTTCTTTTAAGGTATTTTCTTTCTCTTTTTCATATGCTAATAATACTATATCATAATTTTTAATTAATTCACATAGTTTTTTAATATTTATTATATTATTTATTTTTGGAATTATATCTCTTCCACATTGCTTTGCTGCAACTTCAGATATTTTTTGCCATCTTATTACTCTTTTTACTTTATCTTTTTCATCAAGTTTTACAACACATCTCTTCATTTCTACTGGTGTGATATCATATCCACCAATTTCTACTGATTTTTGTATTATATATTCCATTTTATCAGCTTTTGGTAGACCTTGAAAAATTGTAACTTGTATATTAGATTCTGCTTCTGTTTCTAAATTTTGTTTTATAGTACATTCAATTTCTTCATTTTCTATTTTTGTTATATTACATAAATAATTTTCATTTGATACAATGTTACAAATTTCTAGTACCTCTCCAATTTTTGCTCTTAGTACTTTTTTTATATGTTTTACATCTTGTCCTGTTATTATTATTTTATCATCTTGAATTTGATCTTGATTTACAAAAAATTTTGGCATATTTCTCTCCTTGTCCATCTGGAACACATGTTATTTTTATATTTGTGATTATAACATACTATATATTGTTTTTCAAATAAAAAAGAAAAGAACTTGTTAGCTGTTCTTTTCTATTAGATACACTTTATTACTTTTATCTCTTTTTTAATAATTTTCAGCTTTTATTTCAAAATAAGCTTTTGGGTGTGCACATACTGGACATATTTCTGGTGCATTTTTTCCAATTACTATGTGTCCACAATTTCTACATTTCCAAATTGCTTCTCCATCTTTACTAAATACTAACCCATTTTCAACATTTTCTAATAATTTTAAATATCTTGCTTCATGTTGTTTTTCTATTTTTGCAACTTCTGAAAATAAAAATGCAATATGATCAAATCCTTCTTCTTTTGCTTCTTTTGCCATTCTGTCATACATATCTGTCCATTCATAATTTTCACCTTCTGCTGCTGCTTTTAAATTTTCTGCTGTTGATTTAATTTCTCCACCTTGTAATAGTTTAAACCACATTTTTGCATGTTCTTTTTCATTATCTGCTGTCTCTAAAAATATTGCTGCTAATTGCTCATATCCTTCTTTTTTTGCTTTGCTTGCAAAATATGTATATTTATTTCTTGCTTGTGATTCTCCTGCAAATGCTTCCATTAAGTTTTTCTCTGTTTTTGAACCTTTTAATTCCATTATATTACCTCCTATTATTTTTTCGTTTAGAGTTTATACAAAATCTAGTCATTTGTCAAGTTTTTTCTTTTGTTTTTTATAAATTCTTTAACAAAGTAGATTGTAAAAGTAAAATAAACATTAAGATATAAATAATATATTTAAGTTT
>CAOSZT010000263.1:0-1521 GCA_948528155.1 uncultured Clostridia bacterium
TATCAAGCGGAGAATATGAAAATAGAAAATATAATCTGTTTAACCAGCTTACAGACGTTAGTATAAATGGGAAAGAAAGCAAATACACATATCGCCCTGATGGTTTAAGGCTTACAAAAACAGCAGACGGAAAAACAACAGGATACATATGGGACGAAGGTAAAATATATGCTGAAACAAACGAGTTATTTGAGATACAAACGGCTTATATATATGGAAATGAGAGAATAAACTCAAATAATGGAATATACTACTTATATAACGGACATGGAGATGTAACAGGGTTAGCAGATACAACAGGAAATATAACAAAGACATATAATTATGATGCTTTTGGTGTTGAGCTAACTTCGGATTTAGAAGATGTAAATCCATTTAGATACTGTGGTGAATACTATGATAAAGAAACAGACAGTATATATTTAAGAGCAAGATATTATAATCCAGCATTAGGAAGATTTACAACAGAAGACCCAGCCAAGGACAGTTTAAACTGGTATGTTTATTGCGGTAATAATCCGGTTATTTTTGTGGATCCTTTTGGATTAGAACAATTAGTTGTTTCTGGTGGTGTATATGGGTATGATGGCAAGGGTTATAAATATAATTTTATTGAACCTGCCATTAAAGACTTATATAAGTTGATGAAAACAAAAGTAAAGAATCAATTACTTGGTTAATAGCTGATGAGGGGTGGACTACTCAAGATAAAGAAAGATTTACTAAAATTGCTAATGATGATTTAAAAATAAATATAAAATTTTTTAGTTCTACTGATAATTTAATAACATATCTAAATGAAGGTGATGGAAACAGAAAAGATGATCCAATTACAAAATTTATTGTGTATTCACATGGTTTTGACAGTTGTGTATCATTTGGTTATAACTATAGTATAGATTATAACAAAGATTTGAATTTTACTAAAAGTGATATAAGCAAATTAAAAAAGAGTTCATTTGAAAATACAAATAGTAGATTTGAATCATGTAATACAGGTACAGGAGGTAGTAGTAGTTTTGCAGCTGTATGGAAAAGTCAAATTGGTGGTACAGTATGGGCGTATGAAGGAAAATCATCATATGAAAATATAATGTTTTCAGAAGATTATAGCAATTTTGCGGCACATATGCCTTGGGAAACTGAATCAAGTAAAGAAAGAGATTTGATAAAAAGTCTTAGAAACAATTATGGTTTTTCTAGGACAGGTTCACTTTATTTGCCGAAAGCAGGAAATGGAGCTATTAGGAGTAGCTGGGTCCTCAGGTAGTACTCTGTCCAATTTTCTGAGGAACTGCCAGACTGATTTCCAGAGTAAAATATTGATATATATTATTTTGGGTATAATGTTTTTTTTATTTTTCTTTCCTGTAAAAATAGCTGTGAATGAACATAATATAAAGTCTTATGATAATTTGGAATACTATATTATATCACCTACAGATGCAACAGGAGGGTTTTGGGTTGGATATAATGATAAAGAATATGAAATATATTTTATAAATCTTAAAGGAAATTCAT
>CAOSZT010000263.1:1546-1764 GCA_948528155.1 uncultured Clostridia bacterium
TCTATACTAGGAAATTTTGATACGGTTAGATTGAAAAATAAATTTGTTGTATATGGGGAAAAAAACATAGTAATTGAAGAATCTAAATCATATGATATAAATATAACAAAATGGGATATTGTTGCGCCAATAAAAAGAGATTCTTTATATGGATTTGTTGCTAGCGATAAATATTTAACTTTATGGGATTTTATAAATAAAATATTCGATTAGTAAAC
>CAOSZT010000264.1 GCA_948528155.1 uncultured Clostridia bacterium
TTTTTTAAAATCCTATACAAAAATAACATGGACAATTAATTATTATAAAATAAAGTTTTTAAATAGTCCATGCACTTTTAAAAAAAATCCTACATATAATTTTATATATAAGATTTGGAGGTGCATTTATGTTAGAAGCACTTTGTAGTGTTGGGATCTTAGGATTTCTACATTTTTTAAAGTCAGCTGTTTTTGTAGTTCGGTTATATTTCTAGTAATAATTTATTTCCTGAACCTTTAACAAGTGAAGAAGAAAAAATATATCTAAATCAAATGAAAAATGGTGATGATGAGGCAAGAAATATTTTAATTGAAAGAAATTTAAGATTAGTTGCTCATGTTGTTAAAAAATATTCTAATACAAAATTTGAACAAGATGATTTGATTTCTATTGGTACTATTGGTTTAATTAAAGGAATTAATAGTTTTAATGTTGATAAAGGATCTAAGCTTAGTACATATGTTTCGAGATGTATTGATAATGAGATTTTAATGTATCTTCGTTCGACTAAAAAGCTTAATAGTGAAGTTTATTTAAATGAGCCAATTGGTAAAGACAAAGACGATAATGTTGTTACTCTTCAAGAAGTTCTAGAAAATGATGATAGGAGTATTGAAGAAGAAGTTGATTTGAAAATGAAGATTAAAAAGTTGTATAATAAAATTGGTGAAGTTTTAAGGGATAGAGAACGAACTATTATTGAATTACGTTTTGGTTTAGATGGTCATAAGCCTAAAACTCAACATGAAATTGCTTCTATGATGGGAATTTCTCGTAGCTATGTATCAAGAATTGAAACAAAAGCAATTGGAAAACTTAGTAAAGAATTTGAAGAATAATTTTATGTTTTTCTTTATTTTACAGCAATTATTTAATTGATTTTAACATAAAATTTGTATTAAATCAAATTTAAAAAAATTTAAGAAAGTAAGAATAATTTATTTTAATTGAGATAAAATAATATAAATAACATGTAATCATTTTTCTAAGTCTTTTTATTATTTGAAACTAGTTTTCTTTTATGTTAAACTATATTTAAGTTAGAACAAGATTAATTAAATAGTTATTAATTTACCCTGCATAGTACGTGTAGACAGAATTTTTAGAACCTACAAGTTTGCAAGAGGAGCTGATCTCATAAATATGGCGTGCATGCTCACACATTTAGTAGTGAGAAGCCCATAAGTATTTTGGTAGGCACCCACCTGTTTTTAGGAGCAGGTCCTTAAAAATTCAGACATCTTACGGCTAAGGCGGGGATTTTTTTATTACATACTTTTTTCATGCTTGTCTACATTCTGAAAGTGCTTGTTTCATTGTTATTTGATTTTTACTGTATTCAATAATTTTATCTTTTTCTTGTATTATGTTAGTATTTGTTTTTGATTTTTATATTTCCATTTTTAATTCACTTAAAACTTTTGCTCTTATATAGTTCCATTTCATTTCTGATATATATTCTATTGATTTTTTTGAAAGATAGTTTTCCTCTTTTGCATATTTATTCCATCCTTCTACTGTTGGAAATTTATTCATTTTCTTTGTTATTTTTTTTAAGGCTTTGTAAGAAACTTCATAATTTTCTTTCATCTTACTGTTAGTTGGATATTCCATTTGTTTTGTACTATTATAATATTCATTTATTAATTTATTTATCTCTTCACTCAATTGTTTTGTTTCCTCTGAGTTTATTCCATTTGTCTCTATACTTATATTTAATTTCTTTCTTAT
>CAOSZT010000265.1:0-1475 GCA_948528155.1 uncultured Clostridia bacterium
CTGCAGCAAAACCTATAATTAAAAATAATATTAATAAAAACGCATTCATCTTTTTCATTTTATCCCTCCTTTATTTTGACATACTTACATAATCATAACATGTTTACTTTTATTAGCAAGGTCAAGTCCAAATTTCAAGAAGATATTTTATAAATTTAGACATATCTTTACATTATTATAAACAAAAAAAGTCACTTAGTGACTTTTCTTATTTTATAACGATATTAACTATTTTTCCTTTAATTACTATTACTTTTACTATTTCTTTTCCATCAGTGTGTCTTTTTACATTTTCTTCTTCAAATGCTGATTCTTTAATTTGATCTTCTGTACTATCAACTGGTACAGTTATAGTTCCTCTTAATTTACCATTAACTTGTACTCCAATAGTTAAGAAGTCTTCAACTATTTTAGACTCATCAAACTTTGGCCAAGATTCAAATGCAATTGTATCATCATGTCCTAAAACAGTACTCCATAATTCTTCTGTAATATGTGGAGCAATTGGATTAAGTAATTTTATGAAACCTTCTGCATACTCTCTTGGGAATACATCCTCTTTATATACAGCATTAATAAATACCATTAATTGACTTATTGCTGTATTAAATGCTAATGCCTCATAATCAGAAGTTACCTTTTTAACAGTAGCATGATAAACTTTTTCTAAATTTTTATTCTCACTATCAGATATTCTATTTTCATCAGCATATAATCTCCAAATACGATCTAAAAACTTTTTAGCCCCTTCAACACCTGTTGGACTCCAAGGCTTAGAAGCTTCAAGCGGTCCCATGAACATTTCATAAAGTCTTAAAGTATCTGCTCCATAATCCCGGATAATATCCGATGGATTAATAACATATTTAGGGAATCTCTTACCCATCTTTATTCCATTTTCTCCTAAAATCATTCCTTGATGAACTAACTTCTTAAATGGTTCAGCAACAGGAGATAATCCTTTATCATAAAGATAACGATTCCAAATTCTAGAATACATTAAATGTCCAACTGCGTGTTCTGGTCCACCAACATATAAATCCACTGGCATCCAATGTTTTAATAACTCTTGATCTGCAAAAGCGTTATCATTTTTAGGATCAATATATCTTAAGAAATACCAACTAGATCCTGCACTCCCTGGCATTGTAGAAGTTTCTCTAACTCCTTTGACACCATTTTTCTCATATTTTTTCCATTCACTGGCATTCTCAAGAGGAGCAAGTCCAATATGTCCCTTATAATCATCAAGTTCTGGTAAACAAAGTGGCAATTCTTGATCTTCTAAAATATAGTCTGATCCATCCTCCATATGAACGATTGGTACAGGCTCCCCCCAATATCTTTGTCTTGCAAATATCCATTCACGCATTTTATAATTAACTTTTTTAGTTCCTTTACCATGCTCTTCTAACCAAGATATTGTTTTTTCAATAGCTTCACTCTTTAATAAATCATTTAAATCTAAAATATCT
>CAOSZT010000265.1:1510-1728 GCA_948528155.1 uncultured Clostridia bacterium
GCTTATAAGTTTCTATATGTAATTCATCTTTTATTTCTGACTCGATAACTTCTTTTGAAACCCATTCAACACTAAATTCTTCATCATCATCTAAATTTTGAGAACCTTTTTCATCATCTACTAATTTAAATAAAAAACCAGTCGATATTATATTAAAATATTTATCCTTATTAAAAGCATAATAATGATGATTTATTTTTGGAAGTTCAGAAATAAAT
>CAOSZT010000266.1 GCA_948528155.1 uncultured Clostridia bacterium
AAAATGTGTTATAATACATATGAGACCGTTATTATTTGTTTTTTTAGGAGGGGCAAAAGCCCCTTTTTTATTTCCTACATACTAATCCATTATTTTATCATCTATAAAATCAAGAATACGTTCATTCCAGCGAATTTGACAACAGTTTCGACCATTTCTATTAAATAAAATTTCTTCGCCGTATTTTTGTCCTTCTTCTGTTAGTTTCCATTGTTTTTTTTCATTTCTATATTGGAATTTGCAGTTTTCAAGCAAATTGTTAGTATCCTTTATTGGAAGTCCCATTATATCGCTTAACATGGAAATACTTAAATATCCTGTTCTATTTTTTGTGGTTAAAATTAAGTTTTTAAAAGCTGTTAAATCTTCTCCAGTAAGTTCCTCTGTTCTTTCTATGGCAATAATAAAAGCTTTTTCTTTTTTTATTTCCATATTTTCCAAAATATTTTTTGCTATGTTCATATTCTGTTTAAATATAATATCAACAGGTTTTCTACGTTTTTGTTTTAATTCGTATGTGCCATATTTGCGTATTGACGGAAGTACCTCACTTGTCACCCATTTTCTAAATGGTTTTGCCTCTTCTTTGTCAGAACGAAGAATTACATTGTATAAACCACTTTCGTTAATAATGTTTATATTTTGTTTGCCTCCAAGGGTGTCGATTAAATCTACCCCCTTTTCATCTTCATCTAATCTATCAAAAATATCTCTGCTATTTTTGATAGAAAGTATTCCGCAAACATCTTTCAGCACCCACCAAGTAATACCATCTTTTTCAACTGTTCTTATCTCATTGCCTTTGTAATTAAAAATCTGTAAATTATTCATATCTATTCTTCTCCTTTTTTAGTAATATCAACCTTATTTTTATTTAAAATTTCTTTCTTTAAGTAATTCCATAACCTCGCTGATTTTATATAAAAATGATTTAAAATTATTATTTTTTGCTGATTTTTCTAAAGATATATAACAGTAATCTCTAAAAATACCAGGAATCTTTTTGTATGTACATTCTAAGCCTTCAATCAATATTAAACATAAAGATACAACATTGTACTCATCTTCTTTTCCACTTGACTGAAGTTCTTTTATTTTTGCTAATATATCCAAATAAGCTATGTAATTTTTTTCTTGATTTAATATCTCTGCTGCTAAACTTTCAGCTTTATTCTTTCTATTTATCAATTCTTTTAAATGGTCCATATTTACTACCTCTTATATCAAATCTTTTATAATATCAAACGCTTCATCAACACTATAAGCAACACCTGCATTACAGCCAATCTTACGCATTTGCTTTATAAAATTAATCTGTTCTGCCGTTGGTCTGTTAGACTTTACTTTAACCTCAATAAACGCTATTTTGCCTTTATTTACAAATATCAAGTCTGAAAATCCCTTTGGAAGTGATGAAGGGATATACCTTCCGTCTTTACTATAAAATCCTCCTACATTTATCCTGAAAACTTTTCCATATTTAGAAAGTTTTAGTCTGATTTCATTTTGTAACGCTTGTTCCGTTATAATAATTCCTCCCATATAAAGTAATTTAACCCAATATATACATTTTCTTATATTACTCACACCATACACACCACTTAATACACCATTATAAAAACCCTTAAAATATCAATAAAATTAATATATTTGGTGTATATGGTGTATATGGTGTATTAGTTTATAAAGTATAAAAAAAATATATATAAATTTATACTATAAATT
>CAOSZT010000267.1 GCA_948528155.1 uncultured Clostridia bacterium
TACTAACGCATTTATTGCTGATTCTTCTAGTGCTTTTCCTACAATATATCCTGCAGCTTCTATGTTATTACAAAAAGGTGTAGATATAGAAACTGTTGCTGAACTAATGGGACATTCTGCTATAAGTATTACACAAGTTTATTTACATTCATCATCTGCATCTAAGAATAAATGCGTTAATAAATTAAATTCTATTCTAAACTGAGTGGCTAAAAAGTGGCTAAAATAAAAAACAGTGTATCTCAAATTGTTTGAGATATACTGTTTTTCACTATTTTACAATCCTCTGGTAGCGAAGGGGAGATTCGAACTCTCGACCTGCCGGGTATGAACCGGATGCTCTAGCCAACTGAGCTACTTCGCCATTTACTTTGCAGTATTTATTATATATTGTGTTTGCAGTTTTGTCAAGATGAAAATACAAGAAATTTTAAATTTCCTGTATTTTTATCTATCTTCTAGTTCTAAACTTTTTATATTATTATTATCTATAGTATTTATTTCACTGTTTTCCTTTGAAGTTTGTATTTCTGATTTTTGTGTTTCTGTTTTTGCTCTTTTTCTTATGTCTTTTTGGCTTTTTATTTGTTGTTTTTGTTCCTCTTCTAAAGAATTTATATAAGTACTATTTTCTTCTCTTTTAATAGCATTAATCTTTTGCTCTAATTCTTCTATTGTTGTTCTTTTTATATTTACATTACTAACTTTTTCTTTTTTTTCATTTGACCCCATAAGTATTGCAATAAGATTAGGTAATATTCTAACTTTAATTCTTTCCTCTATTTGTTCGTTATTTCCCATATTTTCCTTAAAACCAAGTTTTAAGTTTTCACCTCTTTTTCTTTTTTAATAAAACTATAATCTATTATAACATATATTTCCACTATAATCAATATTTTGTCCAAAAATAATTTATGTATACTAATATTTTAAAAATTCTTTCAAAATATTTGCACATCTTTTTGCTGCTAATTTAATAAATTTTTCAAAAACTATCACATTATTACCATTTGGAGAGTCTGATATACTTCTAATAACAGCAAATGGAATATTGTCTAAATAGCATACTTGTCCTATTGCTGCTCCTTCCATTTCCACACATTCTGCTTTAAATTTTGTATATATCTTATTTTTCATTTGTATTTCTGTACAAAAAATGTCTCCTGAAGCAATTATCCCTTTAATTATTTTATATGTTTCGTCTTTTATATTATTTGATATGTTTTCTAATCTTTCTACTAATTCATTATTACATTCAACATAGTCTCCAATACCTGAGACATATCCTTTTTTATGGTTAAATGCTGTTATGTCAAAATCGTGTTGTACTAATTTATTAGCTATTACTATATCTCCTATGTTTAATTTTGAAGTTAATGCTCCTGCTGAACCTACATTTATTATACTTTTAATTTCAAATTTATCTATTAATATTTGTGTAGTTCTAGCTGCATTTACTTTTCCAGCTCCTGATTGTACAACTATTACATAATTATTTTCAATTTTTCCTTCATAAAATGTAATATTGTGAATTTTTTTCTGCTTTTTTTCTTTCATTATTTCTAATATTTCATCAAGTTCTTCTTTTATAGCAACAATTATTCCAATATTTTTCATGTATTATCACCTTTTATCTTTTATTATGTTCTTATAATTTTTTAGTACATTTATATTAAAAAATTTAT
>CAOSZT010000268.1 GCA_948528155.1 uncultured Clostridia bacterium
TCACTCCACTATTATATTTAACTTCAGCAAATATAACGGAATTAGTATTTTTGTCTATATAAAGATTATCTACTCTGCCTTTCTTATACAATTGCACTAATAATTTGCAACTGTAATCCTTTTTGTTTTTGTATATCCATTTATCTGTTATTTACTTTTAGTTCTTTAAATGTTAATATTTTATCTCTGTAATACTCATATTGTTTTTGTCTTAATTCTATTTCTGCTGATAAGCTTTGTGATATGTCATTACATAATCATATATCTGAAATTTCATTGTTTAATCTAAAACATCTTGCTAATATAATTTATTATAAATACTTCAATTTTTATAAATATTATTATAAAAAGAGATAATTATCTCTTTTTTAATCATGTTTCGCAAATCATTATTAATTTTTGTCAGCAACTTAAAATTTAGGATGACAAATTGCTGACAATGTTATCTTTTATTTATAATATCCTATTTTTTCTTTTTACACAATAGATTTTGTTATAAAAATTAAATATTCTTTTTGTCTAGATACTCTAAACACTTTTCTTCTAACTTTTTAAAATTACATATATTAAATCTTTTTCTACTTACTTCATTTAATCCTAATTTATATACTTGATTTGCTAACTTTTTAATCTTCTCTCTATTTATATTACAATAATGTAATTCTTTTCTTAATAAAACTTGATACTTTTCATCTTCTTTAGAAAAATCTTTTTGATTTAAATATTCTATTGGACATGGAAACATAAAAGAAAATCTTAATGAAGATATAGGTTTTAGTTCTTTTGTCTCTTTATTTTTATCCATAATTAAAAATGCAGTATGAGTCTTTTTGTTATAAGAAGATACTGGAGCAAAATAATTAAAATTATTTATTGTAAGCACTATACCACAAAAGAATTTTTTATGTTTTTCGTAATCTATATTAGGAATTTTGTCATCACCATTTTCTTTTAAGTATTTTATATATTCACTATCTACTTCATAAAATTTTAGCTTCATTGGAATATATCATCTCCTTATAACATAAAAATGAGGATTAAAACCTAAATTTTAACCCCCATCAATTAAATTATGCTATTTTGTTTTGAGTTAGCATTAACTCGAATATATAGTTCACTATATTTTATGAGGTGTGAAACCTCGAATATATCGTTCGCCATTTTGGATTGAGTTGCGAAACACTCGAATTATGAATAGCTATTCTCTTTTAGTATATTTATTATACTATTTTTTTATTCATTATGTCAATAATTTCAAGAAAATTTATTATACTTTAAATCATTATATTGTTTTCTTTTAATAGTTCTATTACATCATCTGAATCATTAGAATTAACTCTTCTTCCATTTATTCCAATTGAATTTGCAACTTCTAAGGTTTTATTAGTATCGTCATCATCAATTAGTAAACATTCTATCGAAAATTATATTTTTTATCATATTTACCTCTAATTTTGTCAATTTATTTTTATACTCTATCTAAAAACTGTCAGCAAGTTGAATTTTAGGATTACAAAATGATGACTTTTGCATTTTCACTCCTACCTGCAAACCCCTGCAGTAGGCTACTTTCCACAACAATTCTTGTATTTCTTCCCACTTCCGCATGTTCTTGCTCCTTGAGTATTATCTATATATATAATATTTA
>CAOSZT010000269.1 GCA_948528155.1 uncultured Clostridia bacterium
AGGAGTGTCCCCTTTTCCCGCCATTTAGGGATTTTTAGCAACGTCCCCTTTGTCCCGTCCCCTTTGTCCTTTTTAGCAACGTCCCTAATTCCCGTTTTTCCTCTTCTCATTTTCTTCCGTAGAGTTATACTTATATTTTTATTTATTCTACCTCTAGAGATTTGTAATTCTACAACATCATTTGGATTTTTACTATATATATATTCTCTTAAATCATTCATTGTGTTTAGTATTTTTCCATCAATTGATGTAATTATATCTCCCTTTTTTAAATCTGTTTTAGTTGCAGGTCCATTATTTATTATTTGTGATACATATATACCACTACTGAAATTTATATTGCTGTTTAAATATGGTATTACTTCTTTATCATAAGCATATACTCCTATTGTTGCTTGTTCAAATGTGTTTTTTTCTATAAAACTTTTTATAACTGGTTTTACTACATTTATGGGGATTGCAAATCCTATTCCTTCTGCTGAGGATATTTTTACTGTGTTTATTCCGTATTACTTCTCCATTTGGATATATTAGTGGTCCTCCACTGTTCCCTGGATTTATTGTTGCATCTGTTTGTATTAGGTCTGACATATATGCTACATTGTTTTCTTCTTCTAGTTTGATACTTCTGTTTTTACTGCTTATTATTCCTGATGTTACTGTTCTTCTGAATTCAAATCCTATTGGGTTTCCTATTGCATATACTGTTTCTCCTATTCTTACTTCACTTGAATTTCCTAAGTTTATATATTTTAGGTTTTTTGCTTCTATTTTTGTTATTGATAAGTCTAAATCCGTATCACTCCAGACTACTGTTCCATCATATTTTTTGCTATTTCCTAAAGTTATATAACATATGCTGTATTTTCCTCCTGTAACATGTTCATTACTTAGGATATATCCATTTTCAGAGATAATAACTCCTGTTCCTAATCCTAGTGATGTTTCATTACCATTGGAAAAAATAGAACTTCCATTGTCTTTTAGTTTTGATATTCCTACTACACTTTCCATTGTTTCTTCTAATGTATCTGCAATATTTTTGCTTTTTTCTTCTTCGTTTTCCACAGTTTGTTCAAATGCTGTGGATTGTACTTTTTCTGTTTTATAATTTGTACTGTTTATGTCTATGTTTTTATATGTATAGTGTATATATGCTGTTGTTACAAATAATATTGATAATATTAGTGTAGTAGTAGTTAGTCTTTGTATAGTGCTTTTTCTTTTTATTCTTTTTGCTTTCATGGCTCCTCCTGATTATTTTATTTTTTAAAATTTTTATTTGTTATTTGACTATAATTATTTTTTACTATTTTTTCCATCTTAAACATTTTTTCACTTGAAAATTACATAAATTTATATTTTAATATTATCCATATATGTAATTCTTTTTCCAATTATAATTACACTATTAAAAGCAATTATACCATCATTTGGTATATGTCCATATCTTAGAATTACAGGAAATCCTTGTCCACTATGTGGTGGGACCAGATATATTGCAAACATATTCCAAATATTTAAAAATCCTAGTTACTTGATTAGTCCTTTTGGTGTAATAATAATATGTATTTTATTTGAAATAATTTTTCGTATATGGGTATTAATTAAAAAATTATATACAAAAAAAATTATAATATTTG
>CAOSZT010000270.1 GCA_948528155.1 uncultured Clostridia bacterium
AAAATTTTTAAAATTTTTTTATATTTCTATTGACAATTAATAGTTAGTCTCTTTTAAGATTTTAACACATAATATATTATTTTTAAAGTAATACTTATAAAGATTATGAAGATTATCTTAATAGCTTAGAATGGCATAAATTGCAAAGTGGAAATTTAAACAAAATAGTGAATTAGGTGGAGAAATAGAAATAACAAAAATGGAAGCAGATAGTAATAAGATTAAATTTTCATATGATTTAAGAGGTTTAATAACAGGAAAGGAAAATAATGTTTTATTAAGAATTAAAGATGAAAAATTAGGCTTTAATGTTATATATCAAATAAATACTTATCGTAAAAAAATAAATGGTGAAGAAAATACATCAGAATTTTATAGAAAAATACAAAATGTAGGAATATATAGTGATAATTTTAAAAATGAAAAAAACTATAAATTAACAGATATATCAAAAATAGAATTTGCATTATTAGCAGAGCCAACAATAAAATTATTAGATTGTAAAATAGAATTAAAAGTATCAGAAGAAAAAGAGAATAAAAAATAAAAAAAACCTCACAATAATATAAGAAAGTGAGGTTTTTTATGTTTGAAAATGAAATAAATAAATCAAATAAAAAAGAAGAAATACCATTAAAGCAATTTAATTTTAGAACTGATTTGGCATCAGAAAGACGTGATATTTACAAAAAAGCAAATAGTATAGAAAACGAAATACAAGGAATAGAAAGCGAAAGAGAAGAAGTAAATGAAAATATAACAGTTGAAAGAGTAAAAATAACTAATGAAGAGGGAGAAAAAGCAATAGGAAAACCGAAAGGTAATTATATAACAATAGATATAAAAAAATTAAGAATTGCACAAGAGGAAGATATAGAAAAATCAGCTGAAACACTATCAAATGAATTAAAAAAGGTAATAGATGCACATATAGATAAACAAGGAGAAATTTTAGTTGTAGGACTTGGAAATATATATGTAACGCCTGATAGTTTAGGACCAAAAGTTATAAATGAAATAGAAGTTACAAGACACATAATAAATTATTTACCACAATATGTAGAAGAAGGGACAAGAATGGTAAGTGCAATATCTCCAGGAGTTTTAGGGACCACAGGAATTGAAACTTTAGAAATTTTAAAAGGAATAGTTGATAATATTAATCCAAAACTTGTAATAGTAATTGATGCATTAGCCTCAAGAAGTATTGAAAGGATAAGTAGTACAGTACAACTTTCTGATACAGGAATTGTGCCAGGAGCAGGAGTTGGAAATACAAGAGCCGAAATAAGTCAATCAACTTTAGGCATACCAGTTGTAGCTATAGGAATACCAACAGTTGTAGAAACAGCAGTACTTGTTAATGATTCTTTAGATTTGTTTATTACAAAATTACAAGAAGAAGCTAAATCTAATGATTATTTAAATCAACTTAAAGAACAAGATAATTATGAAGAGATTAAAGAAGCGTTACTTCCAGGAGACTTTAACTTAATAGTTACACCTAAGGAAATTGATGACTTAATTGAAAATATGAGTGAAGTAGTAGCTAAAGGAATTAATTTGAGCATGTAAAGGGATTTAGGGACGTTCCTTAAAATCCCTGCTACAAGGGAAAAAGGGACAC
>CAOSZT010000271.1 GCA_948528155.1 uncultured Clostridia bacterium
TCTTCCATTTTATTTTAGTTTTACAAACTATATTTTACTTTTACAATTCACCAAACTATATTTTAGAAAATAGAGTTAATTTTTTCAATTTCTTTTTCTTTAAATTCATGAAATACACTTGTATATGTATTTAATGTAACTTGTATATCTTTATGTCCTAATATTCTTTGCAAAACTACTGGGCTTACCCCATTTTCTATACATCTCGTTGCAAATGTGTGTCTTAACATGTGTATTTACTTTACTTTTTGTTATATTACATTGATATACAGTTTTAGTCTTTCTTCCACCTTTTATGCCTACTTTTTTCTTATAAACTCTAATATCTGCATTTTTACAAAGTTTTTGAAATCTTGAATTGAAACTTGTAGCATGTATAAAGTTTCCATTTTTTAAAAATAGAAAACCTCTTTTTTTATCGATCTTATATTCGACTAATTTATCGTATAAAGTATTTAATATAGGTACATCTCTCATACCTGCATAAGTTTTTGTCGTATTTTCTAATAAGATTCTTCCTTTATCAACATGGCTTAATGTTTTTCTTACATATATTTTTTTGTTTTCAAAATCTATATCTTCTCTTTTTAGTGCTAATATTTCACTTATTCTCATACCTGTATATATAGCTATATAAAATACTATTGTATAATCATCATACCCTTTACCTAGTTCTTTTATAAATCTTTCTTCCTCTTCTACTGTTAGTGCATCTATTTCTTTTGTGGGCTTACTAGATTTTGGTTTCATTATATATCCTTTTAAATCAAAAGGATTCTTATCTACAATATCTCTAATTCTCGCTTCATTAAATGCACCCTGTAATTGTTGCCATACTTTTGTAATTACTGATTGTGAATACGAAGTAAGAGTTTGACTTTGCATATTTATTATACTTCTAGTAACATTTTGAATTGGAATATTTGCAAAAGGCAGTATTTTCTTCATTATATCTATTGATTCTCCAATTCGTATATATGATGCTCTTTTTATAGAATTAGTATTATATTTTAATTCTCTTATTTCTTCTGCAATATCTACTATTGATAATTTATTTGTTACATCTGTTCCCTCTTGCATTTCTCTCTGGATTTGTTCCATTTTATCTTTTACTTCTTTCCTTGTATCTCCATAAAGGCTTTTTCTTATTTGTTTTCCGTTTCCATCTCTTCCTAATGTAACTTGTCCTACCCATTTCTTTGTTGCTTCTGAATAATAAATAGTTCCTTCTCCATTACCTCTTTTTCTCATTGTTCTTGCCATAACTTCCTCCATTTCTAAAAAGAAGATTACTCAAACATTCTAGCAGCAATTTTTTCTAACATCATTTTTTTAGTTTCTTCATCTACACAGAATTCATATATAAATACTGCTCTTTTATCTGCAATTAAGTTTGCTCCACAATTTTTTATTAGTGGAAAACCATAACTATGAAATCTCTCTTGCTTTTACAACTCCTATTCCTCTCCAATCAGAGTATATTTCTGGAGTTATTGTGTCTGGTAAATCTTCAAATTTTATATTTGATTTTTTTACTTTCATCAAATCCTCCTAACTTCAAAAAGGGGCTGTAAAAAAAGTCCCAACGAAAAATGAGATTTGAGTTAGAATTTT
>CAOSZT010000272.1 GCA_948528155.1 uncultured Clostridia bacterium
AAAATGAGTGAAAATTTTTCACTCATTTTTTGTTGGGACTTTTTTTACAGCCCCAAAGAAAATTTCTTTTTTTGAAATCATCAGTTATTGATTTCATTTAGGAATTGTAAAACCTCTTTGTTATACGCAATGCGTATTCTCGAAAATCCATCATCAAGTACTATATAGTGTTTCTTTTTACTGGATATGATAAAATTTCTGTCTATCCTCCTATGATCTTCCTCAGAAATTTCAAAAATTACCCAGTCTCTAGAAACATTTATAAAATACTTAAAATCTGGTGGCACTGCAAATAATGCTATCGCCCAAGTTACTAAGAAAAAGAAACATTTTATTACCAGTTTTAATTCTGTTGGAGTTAATGTATCTCCAAAGAGATTCCCTTCTGCGTATCCTACCTGAAACATTCTTATCAGATAGAAAATGATGATTCCCAGAAGAATAGATGTTACAATAGAGTGTGTTGACCGTGTAAATTTACGCATAATAAATTCCTCCTTAAATCTTGCTTTGCAAGTTACTAATTAAATTTTAGCATATTTTATGTCAAATGTCAAAAAGATTAACCACTAACGTCTAAATTAACAACTTTTTTACTAACTTCAAATGTTATATAATTAAACAAATACAATGCAACTTGATTTTGTTCTATTACTTCCATTTCCATAAGTTTAGCCATTGCAAACATTACAAGCTTATATTTTCCAAAATTTATAAATGTAGTTCTATATTCTTCATCTATGTCTTTTAGCATACTATCAAATTTATCATAATTTTCTTTAGTATTATATATAAGACCTGACCATTTACTTTGGTTCATACATAGTGCTAATCTTAATTTATTTTTTATATCCATATCATTTATCATATCTATTAAATATTTTACTTTTTCATTATACATATTCAACTTTCCTCCATATTAAAATCTGGTATCATTATTTTTCTTTTTATTCTTGGTTTGCTTATTTTCATCTGGTATAGTTACTTTTCTAGTAATATTATTTGCAATTTCATTATCGTTGCTATCAAAAATGCCATTTTTATATAGGTCATCACTTACAATTTTATAGTTATCATCTTTGTCATAGCAAATTCTTTTATGAAAGTGGCTCATAATACTACGCCAAAATCTTTTAAATTTCTGTAATTCTTGTTCAAGTTTTTCTTTTTCAGTTTGTAATCTACCTATAATCTTGTCTTTAGTAGATAGTTCCTTTTTCAAACTACCGATTTCATTATCTTTTAGTTCTATTTCACATTTAAGTGAACGATTTTCCTTTTCTATTTCAAAGCTAGAGTGTTCAAAGTCTTTAATTGCCATATTTAAGTCATTTACACTTCTTACTGTTTTGGTTATATATTCTACATCTTCTGTATAATTTTTGATTTTCTGGACATCCTCGCTTGAAATAACCATATTATTTTTGTTTAGTTTAGTAGGTTTTAGGCTATTTAAAATTTCGTTTATATCATTACTAGAATTATCAAGTTGTTTTGTTTGATTATTAGCTTTTTCAAGTTTTTGTTCTTTCTGTTTTAGTTGTTTCTTAATTTCTCTATAATTGCCCATTTCATTAACATTGATGTCTTGATTTCTGCCTTTTT
>CAOSZT010000273.1 GCA_948528155.1 uncultured Clostridia bacterium
ATAAAATAAATATAAAAAATAAATACAAAATGTTTAAAATAATAACATTAATTATATGGTTGGTATTATTTTCTATAATTTTAACAGAAAGTATAGAAAAAATATACATATATATTAGTACAGAGAAAAGTAAAGAAATTCAACACTTCAAAAATATAATAATAGATGATTATTTAGAAGATAGAATAAAGGAAATAGACGAGTATATTCTAGAAAAAGAAAAACAAGGTAACATAGTATATATATTAGATGCAGAAGCAGGAATATATATGATACCAGTAAATAAATATAATAAAGACTATGATATGTTTTTAAAAGGAAACATAGGAAAAGATGGAGAAGAAGGTCAAATTCAGAAAATAAAACAAAGAAAAGAAAATGAATTATATTTAATAAAGAAGAAAAATTTAAGTTTAAATTGGCAAACACCAAAAAATGTTATAAACTATATAAGAGAAAATTTAAAATTAGTAGAGGAAATAAGCATATATGAAGTTTATAGATAAAATAAAGTCTGGGAAAAATGGAGAAAGTGTCTCTTTTATATATATCATATTGATAATAGGAATTTTGGTAAGAATAATAGGAATTAGCCATATGCCAAATGCTCTAAATTGTGATGAGGCATCTGCTGGATATGAAGCTTTTTCAATTTTAAATTATGGAATTGATAGAAATGGGAATAGATTACCTACATTTTTAGTTTCTTGGGGAAGTGGACAAAATGTATTGTTAACATATTTAATAATACCATTTATAAAAATTTTGGGATTAAATACTCTTTCAGTAAGGCTTCCCATGGCAATATTGGGTTGTATTTCTCTATTTATCATGTATTTTTTACTAAATAAAATGTCAAATAAAAAATTGGCAACTGTAGGACTAGCATTTTTTGCAATATGTCCTTGGCACATAATGAAAAGTAGATGGGGGTTAGAGTCAAATTTATTTCCAGATTTAATATTGATTTTTACATATTTATTAATAAAAGGATTAAAAGATAAAAATAAAATTTTATATTACTTATCATTTGTAATTGCAGGTATTTCAGCATATTCATATGGAACTTCTTATTATTTTTTACCAGTATTTTTAATACCATTATTGATTATTTTAGTGAAAAAAGAAAAAATAACAATAAAACAAGCGATGTTGTCAATTATAATAACTGCAATTATTTCATTACCAATGATTTTATATGTTATTATAAATACATTTGGGATACAACAAATAAATTTGTCATTTATGACAATACCAAAATTAGATGTAAATAGATATAAAGAACTAACATCAATATTTTCAAGTGAATTTTTTACATTAAGTATTAATAATTTTATACAAAGTTTAAAAGTTTTAATAACACAATATGATGAGCTTCTTTGGAATAGTTTGCCTTTATTTGGCATTACATATATATTTTCTATTTTTTTTACAATAATAGGTGTAATAGATTGTTTCAAAAAAAATAGATTGGTTGAAATAAAATATAATTTTGTGTTTAATATATGGTTTATTGTTTCAATAATTTTAACATTTATATGTGAACCTAATATTAATAGATTAAATATAATTATGATACCAATAATTTATTATACTATAATA
>CAOSZT010000274.1 GCA_948528155.1 uncultured Clostridia bacterium
TTTTTGTTGGCAAGAAATTTTTTTATTTAAGTATTATTTTTTTTACATAATATCTTTAAGACTTCTTTCAGCTAATTTTTTATATCTTTCTTTTTTATCTTTGACTTTTTTTCCCTCTAATTCTGGTAAAATTCCAAAATTAGCATTCATTGGTTGGAATTTATCATTTGGTGTTGATATATATTTTGATAATGCTCCTATTACTGTATTTTTTGAAAATGTTACTTTATTTTTAGAAATTTTTTGATTTCCATTTTTAAAAACAGTTATTGCATTTAGAGCTGCTATTAGTCCAGAGGATATTGATTCTACATATCCTTCGACACCTGTAATTTGTCCAGCAAAATATATGTTATTATTTGATTTTAGGTTATATGTTTCATCTAATAGTTTTGTTGAATTTATATATGTATTTCTGTGCATTACTCCATATTTAACAAATTCTGCATTTTCTAGCCCTGGTATCATTCTAAATACCTTTTTTTGTTCTCCAAATTTTAAATTTGTTTGAAATCCTACCATGTTGTAAATTGTTCCTTCTGTATTGTCTTGTCTTAATTGTACTATTGCATATGGTCTTTTTCCTGTTCTTAAATCATCAAATCCTACTGGTTTTAATGGTCCAAATCTTAGTGTGTCTATTCCTCTTTTTGCCATTACTTCAATTGGCATACATCCTTCAAATATTTCTCTTTTTTCAAAGTCGTGTAATGTTACTATTTCAGCTTGTACTAATGCTTTCCAAAAGTTTTCGTATTCTTCTTTATTCATTGGTAAGTTTATATAACTTTGTTCTTGAGTTTTTTGTTTTTCTTTCCATTCTTCTATTGTTTCTTCTTTTTTCTTTTCTTGTTCATATCTATTTCCATAAAATGCAATATTAAAGTTTATACTGTCTTTACTGATTATTGGGGCTGCTGCATCATAAAAATATAATTTGTCTTCTCCTGTTATTTTTCCTATTTCTTTTGCTAGTTTTTCAGAAGTTAGTGGTCCTGTTGCAATTATTATTATTCCATTTTTGCTGTCTATTTCTTTACTACTATCCACATTTTCTACTTCTTTGTGGATTATTTCTATTAATGGATTTTTTTGTATTTCTTCTGTTACTCTTTTTGAAAATCCTTCTCTGTCTACTGCTAGTGCTTGTCCTGCTGGTACTTGTGTTTCGTCTGCAATTTTTATTAATAGTGAGTCTAGTTTTCTTAGTTCTTCTTTTAGTAATCCACAGGCATTTGTTAATAGGTTTGATTTGAATGAGTTACTACACACTATTTCTGCTAAATTTTCATTTGAGTGTGCTTCTGAAAATTTTGTTGGTTTCATTTCATATAGTTTTACTTTTATTCCTGCTTTTGCTATTTGATATGCTGCTTCACTTCCTGCTAGCCCTCCACCTATAATTGTTATATAATCTTTCATTATCAAAATCCTCATTTTCAATATTTTCTTTTTTAATTCTTCTTTGTATTCTTTCAAAGATTGTGCTTCTTTTTTTGTTATTTCTTTCATCCATAACTCTATGTCTAATTTGTTTTAGTTCTTTTTCTTTTTTATTTTTCCAATTGACTTTTTATGTTAATTATATTAT
>CAOSZT010000275.1 GCA_948528155.1 uncultured Clostridia bacterium
ACTAGATAGGATTTCCACCTACTATATATTAAACACCTAACTGGCGCACATTCATCATTCCTACCCAATAAAGTTGGTCAGTATTTTTCATTTCTTCTGTTAAATTACTTTGCTCTTTTAATGATTTTATAATTTCTTCTACTCTTTTTTTAGCAGTTTCTTGTATTTCTTCTAAATGTTCATTTAATTTATTATCCATAAATAAAATTGTATATTCTGCTTTTTTGTGTTTTTTTAAATATTCTAATCTTAATCGACCATATCTATTTAAGATAATTTTTCTTTGAGGCTCTATCACTAACTTTGGCATATAGTAATCGCCATTTCTTATATATTCAATTCCTGTTTTTTCATCAATAAATCTTTCTTTTAATTCTTTATCTTTCATAATTTTTAATCTCCTTCTTCTTTGATTTTTTAAACATTACAATATAATTTGTCTAATTCTCCATCTTCATAATTCCTTTGTTCATAATTAGAAAATGAATTTTTTCTGCCAAAATTATTACTATAATTATTTTTATTATCTTTATTCTTATTACATCGTAAATTCTCCGACTCTTGACTCGTAGTTTTTCCGTTTCTTGAATCGTAATTTTTACGACTCATAATATTAGCAGTTGATATATGATTTATTTTTCCAACATAGATAATATTATTCTTTTTAAATCCCTGTTTCTTTTCATATATCAATTTAACATCTGTTAATTGTCTAAATGCTTTTGTAACTGTCTTGTCTGATAGATTTAGTTTTGCTTGTGCTTCTTTTCTTGAGAATATTAAGAATATATTTCCTTCTTCATCTATCCATTCATTTTTCATTGAAACCGATAATCTATCAAGTAATAATGAATATAGTAATTTACTATCTGAGTTTAAGTTTTTATAATAAGGGTTTACAAATAGTTCTTTGGGTATTTGATAGAAAACATTTTCAAGATATTCATTTATTTTATAGGGTATAAAATCCATAGCAATAGTTCTCCTTTCAGTTTTTTCAAACAACACTGAAAGTACCTAAATATCAATAAATTTTGCTTTGCGGAAATTTGCGGAACAATTTTTTTATGAGTTTAAAAAATTGCGAAACATTTTTCTGAACAAAATAACGGAATTTTTGAGAATTTTCCAGAATGTAAAAAAATTGTGCTATTCTCTAACTTCCTTAGAAAATAGCACTTTTAAAATCTTTTGACTGTTTTCAAATTCTATTGAATTTCCCTGAAAAACGGTCTTTTTTGGTCGAGGTGGTCTATTTTTAAATATCTTATTGTTTACTACATCTATTTGAAACAACTTTAATTGTTTAATTATGTATTATTCCACCTTTTTATATACTCTGTTTACATTTCAAAAAAATTTGCTATTGCATTACTTATTGCATTACTTTTACATTCTTGAATTAAATCCTTTTTCTATACCCTTTTTATATGTTCTTATGAACATTTTTGGAAACATATTTATAAATATTTTATCTTTCCAGTTTAAACCTTCTTTAATTTCCTTTAATTCTTTATTTTTCATCATAAACAATCCACTCCCTCTTTTGTAAATTTTATAATTCACTTCCAAGGGGTTATAATC
>CAOSZT010000276.1 GCA_948528155.1 uncultured Clostridia bacterium
TAAAATCTTTTTTATTTTTCCCCAGAATATTTAACTCATATTTGGAATTTTTATGTTTTGTCCTTCAATTAAGTATGAATCTTCTAAATTATTAATATCTTTTAATTCCCATACAACTTCTCTAATATCCTTATTTTGAAAATATTTATTATTAGTAATCTCTTCAATAGCAATATCCCATAATGTATCTCCAGAATATATAAAAACATCTTTATATTTTACTTGACCTTTTGAATAAGTATTTTTTGAAAAAATTATTAAAGCTCCTATTAGTAAAATTAATATACTAACTGTTCTTACAAATTTTACTTTATTTACTATTTTCATTATAACTACCTCCAATTTTTATAAAATGTTTGTTTGCTTTACAAAGTAATTATATACGAACATTTTTTCTTTGTCAATACTTTTTTTGAAAAAATGTTCGTATTTTGTTATAAAATAATATTTTTTATATTTGAGTAGTCATACATTTAAAAAAATTTTATTATCCATTCAGATTTAATTTAAAATTAATATCTCTTGGTTCATGGAATTTATAATAATATGGTTGAATATTACTCAATAGACTATCAATATATATAATATTCCCATCTACATCTTGAATTTTAACATTAGGAAAAGTTCTAATCATTTTTCTGTCTCCCCAATATTTATAAATAAAATCAGCCTGTTTTTCATCACTATAGATTTCTTCATATTTTTGCATTACAATTTCTTTATTAGGTACATTCAAATCATTTTGAGCAACCATTCTTATTAAGAAAAAAGACATTGCTATTGATGTTATAATACAATCTACAAATAAAATAATAGTTACTGATAATGTTAGAATTTTTAAAATCCATAAAGATATTTTCTTTTTTACGTAGTTTATAAATCTATCAACTTTAGGGTTAAAAGAAGCTATCAAATATAATGCTAAAAATCCCCAAAATATTGAAAAATAAACACATACTCTTCCATTAATATTTAGTGGCATATTTGAATAATCCCACCATTTTACACCTAAAATTAATTCACCTAAAAGACTAACTAAATATTCTATTATTGATCCTATAATAAAACCACCAAAAAATAATGTATTATATTTTTTAGTATATTTATGCAAAAATATTATCATTATAGAAGCACCTAAACCATAAATTGCACAAAATGGTCCATATAAAAAACTTTGTCTACTTTCCCAGGTTCCTTTTGTTATAATACTAAAAACAGTTTCTATAAGATATCCTACAACACTATAAATTATAAAATATGCCAATATTCTCCATATTGTTAAACCCATAATCGTAAAATTTTTCTTTTTATTTGTGTTTTTATTTTCAGTTTCTATTTTTGAATTTTCTATTTTTTCTAATGTTTTTTTTATTTCTTTTTTTGTTTCATCATTTGTTTTTTTTAATTTTACATTTATTTCTTCCATACTTCTCCTTTATAAAAACAGTTTAATTTACTAATTTTTAAATAAAAATATATTGTATTTTAAATCTCATATTAATATATTTTTTTACAAAATACTCTATATTATTCAAAATAT
>CAOSZT010000277.1 GCA_948528155.1 uncultured Clostridia bacterium
AAATTTTATTAACCTAATTTATTCATCAAATTCACCATAAACCACATCGCTTAATTCTTAAAATAACTTATATCCATTCTATATAAATTAAAATGTAAGTAGTTTGTCTCTGTAATATTCGTATTGTTTTTGTCTTAATTCTATCTCTTTTGGCAAACCAATATTAAGGTTATTGCATATAGTTTCAAAATTGTCTAAAACATAAATAATTTTCTCTTGTATCTTTTTTTCGGGAACAGGAACAGGAAAATCATCTAACATTTTTCGCCTTATTGATGTTACAGAAGAATTAACAGCAGTTTTTTTTATGTATCTTAAAAACATACTTTTCATATAATAATAAAAATACTTAGGTATAACAGCCTCGTTATTTATATGTATTCTGTATGCTCTTTGATGAAGTGCATATTTACCCATAACAAAATGATAAATTTTTCCTACACCTACCCCATCACCTGATGTTATAACAGCCGTTTCATCAAAATCGTATGTATTTAATCTCCTCACTTCTTGTGAACGAACAAAAAATGGATACTCACCAAATTCAAGTTCTTCGTTTGTATTATGGCTGCCCGTTCCAATATCTGCAATTTCAGCAAGTGGAACAAATTTAACTTTTTTCAATTTTCTTATATCATCAAAGTTTAACAAATAATCTCTGTAATATTCATACTGTTTTTTTCTCACTGTAAGTTCTGCCATAAGTTCTGCCTTATATTTTGTAAAATTATCAAGTATTCTGACAATTTCACACTGGACCTCTAAAGGCGGTATGGGAATTTGTACCTTTTCCATAAGTTTTTTTGATACATTATACCTCGTTACTCCACTTGCAGTTTTAACAATTTGAGAACGTAAGTTATGCGAACGAAACAAATGTTTTGCAAAATCGGGCAACATAATATTTTTATCATAAAAACGAAAGAAAAAACAAAAACTGTTTAAATATAATTTTACCCCCCCCCGTTTGTGTTGTAAGCACTGAAGATATACCACATTCGACAAGTGTTTCTGACGAACCAGTAAATAAAATATCTCCGTATTCAAGTGTTCTTTGATTTTCATTTTCGGAAATTTTAACAGTATCTGACACATTAACATTTAATGCGGGATTACTGTATACATTTTTATAAGTTATAAATTTTTCATTTCCGTCAATAAAATCATCTCTATATTTCCCTGTAATTCCACCATAAAATGCCCCTAACTCACCAAGTTTTTTATATTTTACGCCATTTGGACAATATTTTTTTATTAACTCACTTAACTTACTCATTTTTTAATTTTCCTTATCCAAATCTAAATATTTTGTAGTATTTTTATATTCTCACTTATTTTGTATATTTTGAAAAACACCAATAATCAATCTATAAAAGGATCAAATTTTATTAACCTAATTTATTCATCAAATTCATCATAAACCACATCGCTTAAT
>CAOSZT010000278.1 GCA_948528155.1 uncultured Clostridia bacterium
TAATATTGAAAAAATATATAATTCAAAAAGCAAAGTAACAGGCGTTGAAACGGGATTTACTGATTTTGATTATAAAACAGCCGGTCTTCAGCCTTCTGATTTAATACTTATAGCTGCAAGACCATCAATGGGAAAAACAGCCTTTGCACTTAATATAGCTCAATATGCAGCAATTAACAATAATATTCCTACTGCTATATTTAGTCTTGAGATGTCAAAAGAACAGCTTGTAAACAGACTTTTATGCTCACAAGCAATGATTGATGCTCAAAAACTCAGAACAGGAACTATTGAAGACGATGACTGGGAAAAAATAGCTCAGGGTATGGGTGAACTTTCTAAAGCGCCTATTTATATAAATGATATGCCCGGAATAAATGCAATGCAGCTTAGGGCAATGTGTCGTAAACTTAAAATGGAAAAGGGACTCGGATTAATTGTAATAGATTATTTACAGCTTATGAGCGGTTATGGAAAAAATGATTCAAGACAACAGGAAATATCTGAAATATCAAGGTCTCTTAAAGCTATTGCAAGAGAAATAAATGCTCCTGTCATTGCTCTTTCTCAGCTTAGCCGTGCATGTGAGGCAAGGGCAGATCATCGTCCTATGCTTTCGGATTTGCGTGAGTCAGGAGCAATAGAACAAGATGCCGACGTTGTTGCTTTTTTATATCGTGATGAATATTATAATCCGGATACAGAAAAGAAAAATCAAGCTGAAATTATAATAGCTAAACAAAGAAATGGCCCCGTAGGCACTATTGATTTAATTTGGCTGGGAAATTATACAAAATTTGCAAATATGGAAAAAAATTTTTAATATAAAAACACATACTAATTAAAATATGTTTAATATAATTTTTTTAATACAATAAATATGTAAAAATTAAAAGGGCGTCATTATTGCGGACGTCCTTTTAACAAATTATGTTCCATTTGTACTAAGCCTGAGCAGGAGCACCTACTGGACAAACGCCGGCACAAGCACCGCATTCAACACATT
>CAOSZT010000279.1 GCA_948528155.1 uncultured Clostridia bacterium
TCTATTATTAAGCTCATATATTTCTTTATCTGCTACAATTCCTTTTTTAGCATATTCAGTTAAATTTTCATAGTCTTCTGGATCTAATTCGACTTTTTTAGAAAATCTCTTTTGCTTTCCTAAAGAAGAAATATCTTCAATTTGCTTATCATATTTCATATAGGAATTATAAGAAAATTCTTTTTCTTCAACTTTATTAGTAATGTTTTCTAATCTTTCAGTATCTTTCTTAATCTTAAATTGCAAGTCATCTAAATGTTCTTGATTACTACCTTTTACACCACGAATAAAGTCTTTATATCCACTATCAGACATATATTTGAAAAATCTATCTTGTAATAAACTATATGATTTTATAAGTTTAGCTTTTCCGTTTTCATCATAAACAGGATTACCAAAGTTATCAGTTACTTGTTCAGATTTCCATTTGTTGCTATGACTTACTTGATTAATTACTTCTTTTGTAGTTCCAATTAGCGATTTATCTTTACATTTTTTAGTCCACTTTACTTCTTTTCTTACAACAGGGAGTGCCACAACATGCAAATGATAATGATATATAGGTTTGCCATATTCTTCTGTTAAAGCTATATTTATTTCATCTGCATGCATAACTGCTGATATAATATTATCAGTTCCCATTTCTTCTTCAGCAAAGTGGAATGCTCTTTCGTAAAATTCTTTTGCAAATTCGTAACCACCATGTTTTTCAAAATAATCGGAGTTAATATCAAATATGAGTTCATCAAATAAATTCGCATCCTTTTTTAGTCCTCTTAAGGATACTTGTTTACTATCAATTAACTCTTTTAATTTCTCATTGTAGGTAGTTTCACATCTTTTGTAGTGTACATTGTTTGGTGTTTTAGTTAAATCAACATTCATATTAGAATATGACTTATTTTTTCTTTCGTTGTGTCTTTCAGCTTTAGTTATACTTATTTTAGTATAAGTTTCTACTCTAGCTACTGAATAATTTGTTTTGTTCTTGTCCAA
>CAOSZT010000280.1 GCA_948528155.1 uncultured Clostridia bacterium
TTGTCATTACTAATTTTGCTTTGTTTACTTGATATGGTAATGATGTTATTATTATTCTTTGTCTATTTCCGCTCATTTCTTCAATTTCAGCTTCAGCTCTCATTGTTATTTTTCCTCTACCTGTTGTATATGCATCTTTTATTCCTTCTTTTCCTAAAATTGTTGCACCCGTTGGGAAATCTGGTCCTTTTATTACTTCCATTAATTCTTCTATTGTTGTTTCTGGATTGTCTATTACTTTTACAATTCCATCTATTACTTCATTTAAGTTATGTGGTGGTATATTTGTTGCCATTCCTACGGCTATACCTGAAGAACCATTTACTAATAATGCTGGTATTCTTGCTGGTAAAACTGTTGGTTCTTGTAATCTATCATCATAGTTAGGCATGAAGTTTACTGTATTTTTTTCAATATCAGTTAACATTAGTTCTGAAATTTTTGACATTCTTGCTTCTGTATATCTCATTGCCGCTGCACTATCTCCATCTACTGAACCAAAATTTCCATGTCCATCTACTAATGGATATCTCATTGTAAAGTCTTGTGCTAGTCTTACCATTGCATCATATACTGAACTGTCTCCGTGTGGATGGTAACGTCCTAACACTGAACCTACTGTATTGGCACATTTACGGTATGCTTTGTCTGATGTTATTCCATCTTCGTGCATTGAATATAATATTCTTCTATGTACTGGTTTTAAACCATCTCTAGCGTCTGGAAGTGCACGAGATACAATAACACTCATTGCGTAGTCTATATATGCTGTTCTCATTTCTTTGTCTATATCTCTTTCTATTATTTTTCCGTCTCTTCTTTGTGGTGT
>CAOSZT010000281.1 GCA_948528155.1 uncultured Clostridia bacterium
AAACTGTAACTACAAAGAGATTGAGTTTTTCTATTAAATAATTTATTAATATCATTTTTTCCATATTTTCCATCGCCAATAATAGGAAAGCCTAGATAAGCTAGATGAGCCCTAATTTGGTGAGTTTTACCAGTTTCAATTTCAACATCTAAAAGTGAAGTATTATCATTTCTTTTTTCTAACATGGTAAAAGAAGTAATAATTTTAACATATCCTTTTTTAGGTGTATCTGAAATATAAACCATAGATTTCTTATTATCTTTAAATAGATAACTTTCAATTCTTTTATAATCTACATTTGGTATACCATAAACCCATGCTAAATAATGTTTTTCGATTTCATGATTTTTGAATTTTGATAATAAAATATTTAAAGCATCATCATTTTTAGCATATAAAATTAATCCAGTAGTATTTCTATCAAGTCTATGGCAAGGCATAGGTTTAAAAGTAGAATTTACATAGTATTTATGTACTAAATCTGTTAAAGAATTATCACCCAAAACCTCAATATTAGATGGTTTATTTATAATTAAAATATTGTTATCTTCATAAATTATATCTAATTTAACAGAATTTTCAGAAGATTTGCTTTCTAATAACTCGTCTGCAATATAAACTAAAACTTCATCACCATCAAAAATAGTCACATCTTTATTTA
>CAOSZT010000282.1 GCA_948528155.1 uncultured Clostridia bacterium
CTATTGGATTTAAAGAAAGGGCAGGAAGACTTATTTAAAGGACAGAAAGAAAGAGATCAAGTACTATTGGATTTAAAGAAAGGGCAAGAAGACTTATTTAAAGGACAGAAAGAAAGAGATCAAGTACTATTGGATTTAAAGAAAGGGCAGGAAGACTTATTTAAAGGACAGAAAGAAAGAGATCAAGTACTATTGGATTTGAAGAAAGGGCAGGAAGACTTATTTAAAGGACAGAAAGAAAGAGATCAAGTACTATTGGATTTGAAGAAAGGGCAGGAAGACTTATTTAAAGGACAGAAAGAAAGAGATCAAGTGCTATTGGATTTGAAGAAAGGGCAGGAAGACTTATTTAAAGGACAGAAAGAAAGAGATCAAGTGCTATTGGATTTGAAGAAAGGACAGGAAGAATTATTTAGAGGACAGAAAGAAAGAGATCAAGTACTATTGGATTTAAAGAAAGGGCAGGAAGACTTATTTAAAGGACAGAAAGAAAGAGATCAAGTACTATTGGATTTGAAGAAAGGGCAGGAAGACTTATTTAAAGGACAGAAAGAAAGAGATCAAGTGCTATTGGATTTGAAGAAAGGACAGGAAGAATTATTTAG
>CAOSZT010000283.1 GCA_948528155.1 uncultured Clostridia bacterium
CCTTACTCTAAAAACTCTCTCATCTTTCTTAACGCATTGTCATATATCCTGTATGCCATCGATATCGAATACTTATACTCCCTCGCTATATCCTTCAATGTCCATCTCTCCCACATCCTCAAATATACTATTCGATACTCCTCTTCTGTTAATATCCTTAACGCTACTCCTAAATTCTTCCTCTGCTCTACACTTACATTCGTCTTTATTACATAGCTCGTATCATCGTATTCCTCTGTCTGCTTTATATACCACCTATTATAATCTCTTGCTTGATTCTTCACGATTTGATAGATCCAATCTATCCCATTTCTTTTCCCATCAAACTGCTTTATCTTTTGATATATCTTTACATATGCTTCTGATACTACATCATTTGCACAGCTCTTTTCCTTTAACTCCTTTACTGCTATACTTACCATTAATCCATATGTTTTATCATACAGCTCCTCTAATGCTTTCTCGTCTTCCTTTGCTATCCGAAGTAACAGCCTGTTTATTTCCTTTGGGTCCAACATAGCTACAACTCCTATCGCTTTATTTTGTTTTTGAATTATAGCATATTATGGCTTTTTTGGCAATTATTT
>CAOSZT010000284.1 GCA_948528155.1 uncultured Clostridia bacterium
TTTTACAATTTTTTCTATTTTTTATTTATCTACTTATTAGAAACACAAAAAATTTTTCAAATGTTGCATTTTTTTATTTTTTTTAATATTTTAAATATTAATAGTTTTTTATATAAATAAAAAACACCTCTTTTTTCTCACAAAAATAGTGTTTCATAATAATTAACTTGAAATATTCTATTGATTTTTGTGTTCGTTATTTGAAAAAGCAAAAATATTTATGACTAAAATAGTATATACCCTAATATTAAGAATTTTAAAATTCCTTAATATTAGGGTATATTTTTTAGTTTTTATAAAATATAATATCCTTTCATTATTTCACTAATCAATATATTATAATTGTTTTTCTTTATCTAAAATACCATATACCATTGCTATGTCTGTTGGTACTATATATTTTGCTCCTATTTCTTCTGCAACTACTAATGCAAAAGCACTCATTGCTCTTGTTGCATACCACCAATCTGGGTCATTTACTCTTGCTTTTATTTCATCTAAAGAAATGGCTTTATAATATCTTTCTGTTTCACTTTTTCTTGTTTCTATATCCATCATAATTGGAGATGCCTCATCCTTATATAAAG
>CAOSZT010000285.1 GCA_948528155.1 uncultured Clostridia bacterium
CCCCTGCCAATATTAACAAAATAATTATTGTTATAACTAATGCAACCAAAGTTATTCCTTCACACTTATTACTTAAAAATTTTTCCATACTTATTTCCTCTTTCTTTTGTGTATTTTTTATATACTAATATAAAATTTAGATATGTTCCTTAAAATCCCTTTTTAAATTTCCTTTAATATTTTACTATATAAAATATTAAAAAGCAAGAAAAACTCTTGCTTTTTAACTCTGTCTTATGTCGATTTCTAACTAAGCATTTTACTTAATCCCATATATATCCATTTTACAACCTTTTACATAAGCTTTTATCCTATTATCTGCTTCATAGCAAATCCAGCCAGCATGTGGGGTTGTATTAGCATCACGAAAAATTAGATGTATAAAAGATGATGTTTCACTTGACTTTTTTAGCTGTTCTGGCAAAAAAGGATATCCATGAACTATTATATCATCCCCTGGATAAATAATATATGCCATAAAACACTTATAGCTATCTAAATTTGGTATCTCAAACTTGGTCCAAGAAGTTTCTGTAACAGTCAATAATAATTGAGATTCATTAAAACTTGCTC
>CAOSZT010000286.1 GCA_948528155.1 uncultured Clostridia bacterium
ATTGTTTGATAAGTACAAAATACTATTCTTGAATCTTCTGGATCATCTTTTGAATCTAGTAAATTGCAACAAGACATATCTGGTAGTAGCTTAACAAAATTCTTTTTTGCTTGTTTTACTAATTCTGTTCTATCTGCTAAAAATAAGACATTTTGTACCCACCCTTTTCCTGTTAATACATCAACAATAGAAATCGCTGTCCTTGTTTTTCCTGTTCCTGTCGCCATAACTAATAATGCTTTTCTGTGTTTATTTTCATAAGATTCGCATACTCTTTTAATTCCCTCTAATTGATATGGTCTATCTGTTATATTGGTGTCTATAAATATATGTTCTAAACTTTGTTTTGATTTTCTTCTATTTACTAATCTTTGCAATTCATCTTGTGTATAGAAGCCTGAAACTCTTCTTTCTGGATAATCTAAATTATCCCACATATAAATTTCAATACCATTTGTATAATAAATAACAGGTCTTTGTCCGTATTTTTGTTCTAAACAATCTGCAT
>CAOSZT010000287.1 GCA_948528155.1 uncultured Clostridia bacterium
GACAAAAATACTAATTCCGTTATATTTGCTGAAGTTAAATATAATAGTGGAGTGATAAGTACAACACCAAAACAGCCTGGATTATATAAGCATTCAATAGATTTACAATACATTTTAAATGACAATAAACAAAAAGAAGATATAGAAGGTGAATTGAAAAATCGCTTAAAAATTTCAAAAAAATTAGGAAAAAATAGAATCAATAATATAAATATAGATAAATTAAATATTAACAGTAATAAATTTATTATAATTTGTGGGTATACTAAAGAGAAAAAAGTGAATGTTTTAAATAAAATAAAGAATGAATTAGATAAATTTGAACATAATAATTTTCTAAATGACCTAGATATAGTATTAATAACCACACTAGTTGATGACATACTACTAGATCCGTTAAAAAATATAGATAATGGTTTAAAAGAAATTTGTACATTTGAAATTAAAACAGATGCTAACAGTATTAATGAGTTAAAGAATAAGATTGATAAATTAAAAAAGTAAAT